>JANYLD010000419.1 GCA_025363835.1 Armatimonadota bacterium | reverse complement strand
TAGAGCAGTTCTGCGAAGCATTTAATCTTCCAATAGAGAAGGCGAAGCAGGTCCTGGAGCTTTCATCAAAGAGCCTTGAGAGTCTGCTTGTAAAAGCAGCCTGATGCGTATTTTGCTGGACGAGAACGTCCGAGAGTCCTTCGCTGATTCCTTGACAGGACATGAAGTCGACCATGTGGAGGGTGTCGGCCTCAAGTCCGTCAGAAATGGTCGACTGATTCAAGTCGCGCGGGAATCCTATGACGCATTCGTTACTCTAGACAGGGGCATCCTTTTCGAGCATAACCACGCCGGACACAAGCTAATTATCGCCGTCTTGAGGACCCGCGACAGCACTCTGGAGTCCCTACTCTTAAGGCGAGACGCATTGCTCACGTTTCTCGAGACGGCGCGGCCCGGGGAAAGGGTAGAGATCTTCGACTGAGATTTGGGCCGGGAAGCTCTCCGCAAGGATGAGACTGCATCCGAAGAGGCGCGCAAGCCAGAATCAGATGTGCCCTATTTCCCGGACCTCCCCGAACGCGTCCCCTACGAAGGCCCAAAGTCAAAGAACCCGCTCTCCTTCCGCCACTATGACGCAAGCCAAACGATCGGCAACAAGACGATGGCCGAGCACCTCCGATTCGCCATCTGCTACTGGCACACCTTCAAAGGAACCGGAGCCGACCCGTTCGGCGCACCAACCTGGATAAGAGCTTGGGACACCAGCCCAGACCCCATGGAGCGGGCGAGAAACACCATGGACGCCGCCTTCGAGTTCATGTCCAAACTAGGCGTCCCTTTCTGGTGCTTCCACGACCGAGACATAGCGCCAGAAGCAGACAGCTTCGACCAGTCCACCAAGAACCTCCAAGCCATGGTCGAGTACGCCGAGGAGCGCCAGTGGGAGACGGGCATCAATCTCCTCTGGGGCACCGCCAACCTTTTCAGCCACCCTCGCTACCAATCCGGCGCCGCCACCAACCCAGACCCCCACGTCTTCGCCTACGCCGCTGCCCAGGTCCGCCGAGCCATGGACGCGACCCACACCCTGAAGGGCCAAGGCTATGTCTTCTGGGGCGGCCGCGAGGGCTACGACACCCTCCTCAACACCAACATGAAGCAGGAGCGAGAACAACTCGCCCGCCTTCTCCACATGGCCGTCGATTACAAGAAGGAGATCGGATTCCAAGGCCAACTCTACATCGAGCCGAAGCCGATGGAACCGACCAAGCACCAGTACGACTCCGACGCCGAGTCCTGCCTGAATTTTCTCCGCGAGTTCGACCTCCTCGCCCACCTCAAGCTCAACCTAGAAACCAACCACGCCACCCTCGCCGGCCACACCATGGTCCACGAGCTTCAAACCGCCCGCAACGCCAACGCCCTCGGCAGCATCGACGCCAACATGGGAGATACCCTTCTCGGCTGGGACACCGACCAATTTCCAACCAACATCTACCTCACCACCGAGATCATGCTCGAGGTCCTCAGAATGGGCGGCTTTACGACCGGCGGCCTAAACTTCGACGCCAAACTCCGGCGTCCCTCGAGCGACCCCATCGACCTGGCCTACGCCCACATCGGAGCCATGGACGCCTTCGCCCGAGGCCTCCAAATCGCCCACGCCATCCAACAAGACGGCCGCCTCGACAAGTTTGTAAAAGACAGATATGCCGACTGGAAATCTGACTTCGGCCAAAACATCCTGGCCGGCAAAGCCAACCTCGCCGACTGCGAAAGCTACATCTTGAATTCGGGAGAACCAACCCAGCGCTCCGGCCGCCAGGAAATGCTCGAAAACCTCATCAACGGGTTCATGTAGAAACGAGAGCGAATATGGAGTGCGGCGTCTTTAGCGCCGCTTTCGCCAAGGGCTTTAGCCCGACGATTCCCGCTTGCTACGGTGGATTCCCAAGCATGGATACATGGCGTCCTTTTCGGGCTAAAGCCCTCGAGGAAGAGCGGCGCTAAAGACACCGCACTCCATTTGGGGGGCTTCCCGCATCGCGCGGCTTCAAAATCATGTTGTCCTTGGTCATAGGTTTGCTTCCGAAGTGGTCGTTCTTGGAGTCGATTTGCCGCCAGAACTGAACGCGTCATTTATTGACCAGGCTGGCAAAGCGGTGTGGTACTCGTTTGGAACCTTGATTGCCAACGCCGCCGCAATCGAACTGCAAATCGATCCCTGAGAGTTAAAAGTAGGGGCTAGACCAGTCCGCCGCGGTCCCAATCGCATTCATGGAGAGGTGTTCATTTACGGCAATAAGGAACCGATCAAGCGGGACATTTAACGTACTATACGACCAATATGGGGCGGAGTTGCAAAAGACTGCGACGCGTTAACCGGACCGCACAAATGTTGTGACCCCGAAGGGTATATAGTTGGCGTCGCCGCTAGTGGCCTCCACGAGGGTCTTCTTGTCCGGAGATATATTAAGCTTCATCGCTGGACCCGGGTCGAACTGCTGCCCGTTCCTTTCAGCGGATTCGGCGGACAGGACAACTTGATTGTCTTGTACTGTCCATTTGCCCCGACTCTTGGCGGGAACTCCCGCCGGTCCGCCTATCGGAGCGGAGACTGTAAACGATCCGTCGCTGTTGAGGTCGAGATGAATGATCGTATCTGAAACCTGCTGTGCCGTTGGCGTGCCGGCCGGCGCGGTAGTCATAATCTGGGCGTCTTGAGCCATCTGTTGCTTGGTAAACGCCGTCCTTCCAATGTACTGGCCCGATAAATCGTTCGGCGATTTGCACCCGAAGAGAATTGAGGCCACCAACGCAGCAAAGCTGGCGACCATGACCATTGTGGGCCTCCATCGATTGCGTCCTTCGTCTTGAACATTGGAGCGACTGACTCTACTCATTGCTGCCTCTCTTGATAGACCTTATGCTAACGTGCTATAGATGTCACTGTACCGCACCTGAGGCTAGACGAGTGTCCAGCCGGTCTGGTCGCACCCCGAAGGCCCAGTCTTCATATATGGCGATTGACTCTAGTGGTCCCTTCGACTCTTGAAGATCCGCCGGGGCACCTGATAGTCACCGAACTTCGTTCCTCTTAGGATCAAAGCAACTTGAACGCTCGCATTGACAATCTTGTGGTGATTGGCCAGGACAAAGTCGCTCGCGTAGAAGGGGGATTTCGGATCAAACGAATGGCAAGAACCGTCCGAGCCAAGATAGTGAACGGCTCGCCCGACAAAGTAGCAGTTTCTGGGGGAGGCTCTTCGAATGAGCTTCACCGCCAGCCAATCGGCCGAGGCTATTCCGGCAATGAGCAGGTTCATACGAAGACTCCTTGCGTGTGTGAAAGGTGCAGTGGGCCACAGACGCTAATTCACACTGCCGGTCAGCCGTGCATCACGCCCGAACCGCATGCATCAAGATCCGCTTAAACGTAAAGGGATAGGGTCGCAAGTCCTCCAAACTCTCCCGCAGACTCTCCCGATACTCTCCCAAAAACCGCTCATACAAGTCGGCCGGAAGCGCCTTCTGATAATCCGTCAACATCGTCCCCTTCACCCACTCGACAACCGCGTCCCGAGACTCCAGCAAATGCAAATAAACCTGTGTCCCCACATTAATGCGCCGAAAGCCAAACTTGTGCAACAGCACCACATACTCCTCGGCTTCCCAAACCGCCCCCGCTGCCTTCGCAGGCAGAAACTCTGAATACGGCGACCTCACCCGCATCTCAACCGCAACCGTCTGAGAAGGATGGTCAAAGTTGTTGGGAACCTGCACAGCCAACTGCCCGCCCGCCTTAAGGCTGTCGTAGAGCCGTGCAAACAAGTTAGGATGATCCGGCACCCACTGCAACGCCGCATTGGTGAAGATTAGGTCAAAGGTGTTTGACAGACCGAATTCAGCGATGTTTCCGAGACGGAAATCCAAGCCGGGTTCTTCGTAGGCAACGGCCTTTTCCAACATCGCGGGAGAAAGATCAATGCCCGTAGTCCTCGCCCCCTCCAACCGACGGTGCAACTCCGCCGTCAACTCCCCAGTTCCGCACCCCAAGTCAATAACTTTCATCCCCGCCTTGGGCTCCAATAAGTCCATCAAGTCATAAGCGGGCTGATATCTCTCCCGTTTAAACTTCTCGTACTGATCCGGATTCCAGGTGTCTTGAGTCACCTATTTAGCCTACTACCAGGGCCTGACGCTTGACCAGAAGGTTTAAAGCATCGTTCCACACCGGACTCCTTGGCGGGGGATGTTTGGATTGCCCCTTCAGGGCAACATCGATTTGGGAGAACGCCCGATCCTAGGGCGATGCCCTAGGCTCCCAATTGGTGCAGACCCTTGGTCTGCTCGCTTGAGCTCCGAATTACAAAATAGGCGTAATGCATCGCCCTTGCGATGAAGAAGAGAGAAATTAAGCGAACGCCTGACCTCATTTTCCCACCATCCACCACCCACTACGCTAGCCCTGATACTCCTTCACGATTCCAAGCACCCCCTTGAAAGCAGGTGAGTCGGCTGTTTCCATCCACTCGTAAGCTATCGACTCGGTGTGTGCCGTCACCGCCCCTGCATCTCGAATCCGCTTCAATCCGATCTTGTGTCGGTCCAGGGTCCGTGCAGAAACCGCATCCACCCCTATCGCCACGTCAAATCCTTTGCCCAATAAATCGTGAGCCGACTGACTCACGCAGATATGAGTCTCAATCCCAACCAGCACCACCTGCCGCCGGCCCGTCGCCTCCAGCGCATCCAAAAACGGCTGAGACCGCGCGCAAGAAAACGCCATCTTCCCAATCGTGCTCGATTCAAGCAAGGGTAGTAGCCGCTCATGGGTCCCGCCCATGCGCGAGGGGTACTGTTCGGTCGCCAAGATGGGCACATGGAGCAGCTTCGCCACCTTCAAAATGAACTCGCTCCGCGCCAGAACGCGGTCAGCTTCGTAGATGCCTGAGAGGAAGTTTGGTTGGACGTCGATGAGGACGACAACGCTGGATTCGGCGTGCAAAGTGGTTGCGGGCACGGTGGATTATGCGGAATTCAGTAAAATCGCGGAGTTAGGTCGAGCACCGTCCGCTCGACCGTGTACAGGAGGATTTTGGATGAGGCGATTTTTTGTGGTGCTTTGCGCCTTGACACTCGGCGCAATGGCCTTTGCGCAGTACGACCCGGCGACGGGCGATTCGACCCTTTATAACAGCGCGATCGGGTTCGGATTCAGGATCGGCGCTTTCTTCCCAACCGATGGCGCTCTTCGGAACAGGTCGAATACCTGGAGCGATCCCGCGATGGAATACGACTTTAAGAAGAGCCTGTTCAAGGCGGGCACAACCTACGCTGCCGCAGATTGGATATCGAACAAGTTCTTCGGAGGCGAGCACTTGCTGGGCATTACGATCAACCAGCGCTTCTACACAAGGCCGAAGCGCTACGACATCGGCGGGACCCCCTACTTCTTCCTCGGCGCAGGAGCCGGTTTTGAAGACCACAGCGGCAGCCAGAGCACGACTTGGCTTGCCCGAGGCGGCGTCGGCGCGGAGTTCCAAGGAAACTACTTCCTAGAAGCCGCCGCCATCGTCAGCCCCAAACTCAACGGTGTCAACCCGTCAGGCATCAGCGTCTCACTTGGCTATCGGTTTAAGTGAGCTTACGCTCGTAAGTCGTAAGTCGTAAGTCGTAAATCGTAAATCGTAAATCGTAAATCGCTCGGATCACTAGGACTAACTTGTACAAGGGGTCCGAGTGCCCCTCCGGGCGATTTACGATTTACCATTTACGATTTACGGGCTCAAAGCAGCGAAGCTAGCGAGCCCCCTTAAGAACCTTCTGCGAAGCCTTCTTAAGCATCTCTTCCGGAATCTCCCGATTCCCGTCCTTGTCCAGCACCCGCGTGACGGGCAGGATCTTGCTGAAGCCGCCGGTCGCGGAATCTAAATCGGCCGCGATGTCCAGCATCTCCAGGCCATCCGCCAGCACGTCTGCCAGAGGCCGACTGTCCCAGGGGCCCTTTTCGCGAGCGATGTACTCGAACACGCCCCGGATTCTCTCGGAACCCGAACCAGCACACGCATAGGAGCCATTCTGGAATCGGGCGCCCGCCCCGTCAAAGAAGTAGACGCCGAACGTGCCGCAGTCCTTGTCATAGGCCGCCACGATCGGAAGGAAAACCCCAATGCCCTGCATCGCCATCGGCGCATTACCCGCGAGCGCACGCGAGATCTCCGTCAGCTTGCCCTCCAGCGACATCTCCTGCAACACCGAACGCCGGTAGTACTTGAGCGAATGCTTCAGATAGCGGCACACCTCGATCGAGCGGGCAAAGGCGCCGCTAATCGCGACCACCGTCGAGTCATCCAGGGGGAAGATCTTCTCGGCCAGATCGAACATGATCAGGTTGCCTGCGGTCGCGCGCCGGTCCGCAACCAGCAAGACGCCCTCGTTGTAGCGCAAAGCAAGCACAGTGGTGCCGTGCGTCTCATTCGCCGTCCCCGCCGCGGGGGGCAAAGGGACCAACTGCTGAAAACTGCGAGGCTCGGTCGCTGTCATTCGCCTGATCGCTGCCGGTATTTCTTGGCCTGGTCGGGGTCGACTTTCTTCATCCGCTTCAGCAGCTCGTTGCCGCCCTCTGGCTTCCGAATGTCGGGCTTGGAGGGGCCGGAGTCGTCGCCCAATTTCTTGGCCGGAGCGGGGGCGCCGGGTTTGGTTAATCTGTCTGCGTCAAACATAGTTTCCTCTGAGTATCTCGACAAAGCTTTCTACGCTTCCGGCTGCTTCCAGTTGCGTGGGATATTTCCGATCGGGCGGCAAGAACACTTCGATTGGCTCCTGCCCTCCACGGAAGGTGAGCGAGGCCCAACTGGCGCCGAGCAGCCTGTCACTGAATTTAGAGACGGCCAGCCCACGCGCAAGTGCCCGGGTTGGCTCGAAAACTGTCTTCAATCTTGCTTCCAGGTCCTCCGCTGACGGAAGGGGATTCACCGCTGCCATGTCGGCAAGCGCCCAATACAGGCTCTGCTCGGGGTCCACGTTGCAGTATTCCAGGTCAAACGAGCGGAGCGAAGGATCGTCCCAGTTCACCCCTTCCGCCTCCACATATTCATCCAGCATCGCCTTCTTGGCCGCCCAATCGATGGAGCGGCCCATGTTCGCCCCGCCTCGCAAGCCGGTCATCAGCTCCTTGCACTCACCGATCAAGTCGTTTAACTCAGGATCGGCGTCCTCGCCCGAGACAGCATCGTAGGCGCAGAGATAGGAGTCCACGATCTCATACGCAGTCGTCCAGTTTTGCCCTTTCAGCTCGATCCGGTAGACCCGCGACTCGTCTCGGCTGACGTCTCGGAACGCGCGCATCGGGTCGGGGATGTCCCACACCGGCGCGTCACCCTTCATCGCCAAAGCCAAAGCGATTTTCACCAGCCCGACTTTCCGCGCCGTGCACGAGGCCATCATGTTCGCATCCCCCGCGATCACGTGAAGCCGAATCCACTGGGCCGGGTCCGCGTGGGGTTCGTCCCGGGTGTTGAAGATCGGGCGGCGATACAGCGTGTCCACGCTCGCCGGCTCGGTGAAGAAATCGGCTCGCTGGCTGAGCTGGAACCTGGCAGCGGGCCCGTTCTCAGACCCGACCTTGCCCGCCCCGCACAAGATCTGGCGAGCGATCAGCATCGGCGTCACCGCTTTAAACAAAGCGTCATAGCCCACGCTCCGCGGAACAAGATACGACTCGTGAGTCCCGTAGCTGGCCCCATGGAAGTCCGTGTTGTTCTTGTAGAGGCTCGTCGCCTTGCCGCTCGACGCTGCGTAAGCCTGGGCCGCCCGCAGAACCGCGATTTCGCCCGCCTTGTCATGCAACGCCAACTCGCGCAGCGACCAGCATTCGGGTGTGGAGTACTCCGGGTGCCCGTGGTCGTTGTAGAGCCTCGCCCCGTTGGGGAGGACCCGGTCGGAGCGGATCTCCCTGTCTCCTGCCCTATGGCGGCCGGCGTCGAACTTGGCGTCCTCCGGGTCGAACTGGAGGCTCT
>JANYLD010000401.1 GCA_025363835.1 Armatimonadota bacterium | reverse complement strand
AGCACCTCCTGCTGGGGGACGACGGCGGACTCTTCGAGTCGTTTGACAAAGGCGTAACGTGGGACTACATCAACACGATGGCGGTCGGCCAGTTCTACAACGTCGCGGTGGACAACTCGGAGCCCTACAATATCTTGGGTGGCCTCCAGGACAACGGCTCATGGATGGGTCCGAGCCGGGGCAAGCTGATTGACTATTCCGGCCAAAGCGCGGCCATCACCAACGCGGATTGGAAGATGCTGGGCGATGGCGATGGTTTCCACTGCGCCTTTGATCCGACCGACCAGAACATCGTCTACACCGAGTCCCAAGGGGGCTCTCTTGGACGCCTCAACTTACTTACCGGCGAAAACCGCGGGCTCATTCCTATCCCAAAGGAGGGCGCTCCCGGATTCCGGTTCAACTGGAACACACCCTTCCTTGTTTCCGCCCATGAGGCCAAGACGCTTTACATGGGGGGCAATCGGGTATTCAAGCTCACCGATCGCGGTGACAACTGGGAAGCGATCAGCCCCGACCTCACCAAGCACGAGATCGACAAAGACATCACCACCGGCTCCAACGCGGAGACTTACGGCACCCTTGTCTCCCTTGCCGAGTCGCCCGTCGCCCAAGGCGTGCTTTGGGCTGGGAGCGACGACGGACTGATCCACGTCACCGAGGACGACGGCGCCAACTGGCGAGACGTCACCCCCAAGGAAGTGGATGGCCACTACGTCGCCAAACTCGTCGCTTCGCCCCACGATCGCAACATGGTCTATGCGGCCATCGACATGCACCGAGATGACAACATGGACCCGTTAGTCTTGACCAGCAAGGACCTCGGAAAGTCGTGGCAAAACATGACGGGCGACTTGCCCAAAGGCTGGTCCACGAAGTCCGTGTGGGAGGACCTCCGCAGCCCGGGAATCGTCTACTGCGGAACCCAAAATGGGATGTACATAACCGCAAACGCCGGAAAGAACTGGATCAAGATGAACGGCAGCTCGTTGCCGACGGTGCCGGTTGAAGACATCCTTCAGCAGCCGCGCACGATGGACCTTGTGGTTGCGACTCACGGCCGATCCATTTGGATCCTCGACAACTCGGCCGCGCTGTCGCAGGTCAGCACCGCTGTCATGGCCTCTGATCTCCATCTTTTCGACCTTGCAGACGGGACACCGTACTACCAGCGCTACACCGGCGCCGTCCTCGGGAGCAAGCCATTTATGGCCCTCAATCCGCCCGCTGGAGCCTCCATCGATTACTGGTGCAAGGAGGACGGCGGAGCTTCATCGATCGTCATTTTTGACTCAAAGGGGAACAAGATACGGACGCTCAGCGGCACGGCCAAGCCCGGTATCAATCGAGTCATGTGGGACCTCCTGCCCGAGCCGAACATGCGCCTCGCCGGCCACATGGAAGACCCAGGACAACCCTTGTACGTCGCACCCGGCGACTACACGGTCGTGGTGACGGTGGGCGCCAATTCGGACACGAAGAAGATCAAGGTCCTGCCAGTGAAAGTCTGATCTGCGATTTGGGAGTGCGCGTGCTTGTGCTCGCGCTTTAACCCAGCAATCAAAAGTCGCGGTGGCTTAAAAGAACGCAAAAGCGCGAGCAAGCTCGCGCACTCCCAAACCGAACCCCTATAATCAAGAACGATGAGTTTAAGCGGCGAGCCACTGGTCATCCTCGGCTCGTTCCGCAGCGGGACGTCTTGCCTCGCCACCGCCGTCGCTAAACTCGGGGTCTACCAAGGTGCAGCCGAAGACTTTGAGCCAGAGGATCAGTTCAACCAAGGCGGGTATTGGGAGCTCAGCGACATGCAGATGCTCAACGCCAAGTGCCTCGCCGTCTTCGGAATGACCTACTTCCAGTGCGAGCGGCTACCCGGCGATTGGCTGCAACGCCCCGGAAGCCAAGAATTAGTCAACGAGATCCGGTCAACGCTGAAAAAGCACTTCGACGGCCAGAAGCAGTGGGGATTTAAAGAGCCCTCCACCACCGTTCTCTTGCCCCTTTACAAGGAAGCGTTTCATGCGGAGGGAGTGAGCGATCCAACCTTCCCGATCATGGTGCGACACCCCCTCAGCGTGGTCGCCAGCCAGAAATCCCGCCAACAATCGTTCGGCTACACGGCCCAGCTTTCCAGTCCAGAAGGCCACCTCCAGCCGCTCGACGAGAGGACAATGGGCATCTGGGTCCACTATACGCTGGCCGCATTGAAGGACACCCAGGGCAAGAAACGCCTTATCATTCCTTACGAAAACTTCCTAAAAGAGCCGTTGCCGTACCTCCATGGCGTGGCGGACCGGCTCCTGAGCTGGAAACCCACCGAAGAGCAATTCAACGCAGGCGCCGCCACCGTGAACCCCACTTGGAGCCACAGCAACCACACGCTCGAAGACCTCAAAGGCTGGCCATCCATCGTCTCGCGAACTTATGATCTAAGCCTCAGGGCGGACAAAGACCCGGAAGGCCTCAACGCCGGCACCTTCGACCCAGATATTGAGGAGTTGTGGAGCGAATGGTTGCTGATCTCCGACATGGCCCGCCCCATCGCCTTACCCACCGCGCAATTGTTCATCGCCTGGCAGGGTCCTCGCGAGGTCGAGCGAGTGTCTCAGAAATACAGCCCAACCGATAGCTGGCAGACCATCCGCGTCGAAGTCCCCGCTCCTCCGAAAGCGAACATCCAGCTTGACATCCACCAACTGCCTTGCCAAATCTGGATACGCAAGGCGGTCTGGCATTCTGGCGGGAAAGAGATCCCCATCGCCCTCAAGGGCGGACCGAACGGAATCGTGGAAGACCTTGGCATGATGCGCCTCACCTCCTTCGGTCCCGGAGCCATCTTCATGCAAGGACCGCCATCCGGAGTCGCAGAGCTCGAATTGGAACTTATGGTCCTCACCGACCAAGCCGCGATGATGAACGTGGTCGGGATGATGCGATCGTGGCTGGATCAAGCCCGGAGAGCCGCAGTCAGCCAGCCCATGCAACGCAGGTAACGCCGTGCGAGCTACTCTATCCAATCGTCCGCTCTTGTTGGCCGCGGTCGGCTTGATCCTTGGCGTGGCCGCCGTGCAGAACTGGTTCGCATGTGCCCTGCTCGCCTGCGCTGTGGTCGCTTTCACCAACCTACGAAGTGGCGTGATCTGCGCCGCCGCTTTTGCGGTGGGTTGCTTAATCAGCCCGCCTCCGC
The DNA here is from genome assembly GCA_025363835.1 of Armatimonadota bacterium. Taxonomy (GTDB): domain Bacteria; phylum Armatimonadota; class Fimbriimonadia; order Fimbriimonadales; family Fimbriimonadaceae; genus JANYLD01. Next base: position 6,418 of record JANYLD010000401.1, on the reverse strand, counting down.
CTCAGTCGTTGAAAGAGCAGCAGTGGGTCGATTTAGATGCCACCGTCGCCAGCGTTCCTCTTGCCTACCCCACAGAGTCCGTCTCAGAGATATCATCAGGATCAGATCGCCTCATGATGAGCGCCCCCGCCGACTCCGACCTCGTCCTCGGTGAGCGCATTCGCGTGCGAGGGGTTGCAAAGCCGTTGAGCGAGGGCTCGATGCCCTTAGCGAGCCGAGGGATCGTTGGACGGATCACGCCTGTTTCGATCCAAGTCCTGCACGAAGCGCCGTGGATTTGCAGAGCGGGTGAGGCTTGGCGTGACTCCTTTGCCTCCTTCTGCCAAAAGTGGCTTGCTCCTCAAGCCGCCGCCGAAACCGAGGCGGTCTGCTTCAACATCAGTTCCGCTCTCGATCCAGCGTCGCGCCAGGCTCTTACACGTTCAGGCACCATCCACATCGTCTCCGCCTCCGGCCTCCATGTTGGCCTCATCGCACTGGTCCTATTTGGCGTGCTTTCCCTTTTCCCGATTCCGCGGGCTGCGCAGTTGGCGCTTTTAGCTTCTGTTTTGGTGTTGTACGCTGTTGCAAGCGGCCTACACCCTCCGGTCGTACGCGCGTCAATCATGGCGATCGTCTTGGCGGGCGCCTACCTAGTGCGGCGAGAGCCGGACATGCTTTCCGCTCTCGCATTGGCCGCCATTGTTCAACTCCTCTGGACGCCTCGAGCACTTTTTGAGCCGGGCTTCCAGATCTCCTTCGTTGTAGTCACCGCTTTCGCCCTGTTTGCCTTCCGTTCGAGCAGGAAGAAGCGCTCTGCCCGCGAGCAAATTAGAGAGCGTGCGAAAAACGTGCTGAAGGGGACGGCGTTGGCCACTTTGGCCTCCGCACCGCTGGCCGCCTACAGCTTCGGAGCGGTGTCCTTTACTTCGATCTTTGCCAACCTGGGCATTGCCATCGTCCTTCCTTTCCTCGTCGTTACGGCAATGGCAGCGCATCTGATCAGCTTCATCATTGCTCCACTGGGCGTTGGCTTGATGGTTGGATTCGTTGGCCCGTTGGCGGGCTGGCTCGACTTTACGGCGAGTCGTATGGGCAGCGAATGGGCCGCCATTTCGGTTCCCGCCTTCAGTGGCTATTGGCTGTTGCTTACCTACGGCCTTCTATTCTTCATTTGGAGGCCTCGCCTTCGTCCCGCTTAAACTGATTGGAGCCTGGCTTGGCTGCATCGCAGTTGGCGCGGCCCTTGGCTATGGCGCCGGCCCGGGTCCGACTAGGCTTACATTCCTGTCGGTCGGACAAGGCGATTGCACGGTCTTTCAAACCGGGGGAACGACGATCTTGATTGACGACGGACCGAAGTCGCCAACCTTCGACGCCGGTCAAAGGATTATCCTTCCCGATTTGGAGAAGCTGGGCGCCGACTCCGTAGATTTGATTCTCCTTTCCCACCCCGACCGAGACCATGTTGGAGGGACGGGCGCTCTTTTGAAAGCCTTCCCCCACACCAGAATCGCTATCTCGCAACAGTTCTTGACCGATCCGCATTTACAGGCTGAACTTGGGGAGTGGGGCATGCACACAGGGGACATTCTCTGGCTTGGCGACTCGGCCCAGATCCGAACTGGCAATTTCACCCTCACGGTGAAAGATCCTCCCTTACCTGCGGGAGCGCCAGACAACGATGGCTCGATGTTCATCCACCTCGTCAATGGCCCCGCTTCTGCAGTCTTCTCTGGCGACGCCGACGCCTCAACGGAAATACGGATGGAGCCCACGGAGAACTGGTCATCCGAGGTCCTCAAAGTGGGACACCACGGAAGTCGAACAGCCTCCGATCCATCCTGGCTCTTCGCTGTCCACCCAACCTACGCGGTAGTCAGTTGTGGACGCAACAACGACTACGGCCACCCGGCGCCGGTGACACTGCAGAATCTGGAGGCAGTGAGAGCAAAAGTTTTTCGGACGGATTTGCAGGGCGATATCGAGTTCGATTTCGACGCTAAGATGGGATTTGTACCGAGCACGCCTTAGGAAATTCGCTCGAATTCCATCACCCAGTTCGTGTCCCATGTCTCGCCCCCGTCCGCTGAAAAAGCCTGCTCCCAATGAGCTGATGCAGGCGGGGTATGAGACCAAATGAATCGGACTCGAGTTGGCTTTCCGGCGATGATGTCGTCGGCATAAAAGGTACCGACTCCGTTCTCGAAGCGGCCTTTCATCGGCGGATCCAGCTTCAAATGGGGATCGCGACTGTCGACCCACCAGATGGCCCACAACCCTGCCTCTTTGTCATAGACTCGCAAGGCCAGCCCGTAAGTATTGACATCGGACCGGAAGAAGGTGTGCTCCTCGATGTTTCCCGATCCGTCCATGAGCGGACGGCAGGTGGAAGTTCCTTCGAACTCCTTCCAAGCTCCCTCGGTTGATGCGTTCTTTACCCGGTGATGGACGCGCCAATTTCCGAACTCGAAATCAAAATCCGATGGTCCGTTTAAGCTGCCAGTTTCTGCGAGCATTAGAGGTTTAAGGGTCCCGAGTTTAACATTTACGAGACGCTCATATGGAGTGCGGTGCTTTAGCGCCGCTTTTGCCGAGGGCTTTAGCCCGACAATCCCTGACTAGGTTAGAGAGGACACCAAAAACTCCAAGTTGGGCGTAATTCGTCGGGCTAAAGCCCTCGGCAAAAGCGGCGCTAAAAGCACCGCACTCCAAATTAGTCTTTCAACATTTCGCTCAGCAGGCCTTCCGCCGCCGCTAATGCCTCGTCCACTTTTTCGGGTTCCTTACCGCCCGCAGTGGCAAAATCCGGGCGGCCGCCGCCGCCACCGCCGGCGATCTTGGCGACTTCTTTAACGAGGTTGCCTGCATGCGCGCCCTTCTTTAGCGCCTCATCTCCAACTTTGACCACAAAGGATGTCTTGCCATTGCCGCCGAGGCCGACGACGACCACGCGGTTGGGTGCATTCTGGGCCAGACGGTCTGCAACCAGAGTCGCATCCTTCGTCTCGCCTTCCGTAAGCTTCTCAACCGCGAGCTCGACCGAGCCCACCTGCTTCACTTGAGCAGCGGACCCCGTTGCCGCCTGCGAGCGCAACCGTTCGAGGCGCTTATTTAAATCGCGAACCTGCTCCTGCGCTCTCTCCACCGCGCTTACTAGATCATGCGGGTTTGCCTTGAGCACATGCGCAGCCTCGCGGACTTGCTTCGAAAGATCCAAAACCCATTCGTAGGCGCCCTCGCCAGTGACCGCCTCGATGCGGCGGATGCCGCTCGCGGCCGAGGCTTCGCTGAGGATCTTGAACAGACCAATTTCGCCCGTGCTTCGCACATGGGTGCCGCCGCACAACTCGCGGCTGAAGGCGGGAACGGTTTCCGGCTCGTCGCCGACCTGGACGACGCGGACGAGGTTGCCGTATTTCTCGCCAAACAAAGCCATGGCGCCCATTGCCTTTGCTTCCGCGACGGGGATGTCGACGTAGGTCTTCACGGAGCGATTGTCAAGCACCTTTTCGTTGACAATATGCTCGACCTCCGCTAGCTCCTGCGGCGTCATCGCCTTGCCGTGCGTGAAGTCGAAACGCAGTCGATCCGGTCCAACGTAGGAGCCGGCCTGAGTGACGTGCTTGCCGAGCACGTTGCGCAGGGCCGCGTGCATGAGGTGGGTGGCCGTGTGGTTGCGGCGGATGCTGCCTCTGCGCTTGACGTCGACGATCGCCTTGACTCGTTTGCCAAAGAGCTCTTCGGGTTCGACTGGTGACTGTGGCTCGACGAGGTGAACATAGACGCCTTGCTCTTTGGTGACATCGATCACCTTGAGCTCGAAGCCATCGCCCTTAATGACGCCGGTGTCCGAAATCTGGCCACCGGACTGGGAATAGAACGGAGACCGGTCAAGGGCGACCACCAATGTGGGATGGCCATCTTGGCCTTGCGTGTTAGGAGCATCCTGCTCCTGTTCCGGTGCACGGAGCGCGGCAACAATGGTGGCATCGCTTTGGGTCTCGAGGTAGCCGGTGAATTCGGTTGGCGTTGGCCCTCCCTCGATATCGAAGATGATCGTGACTCCACCGTACACCGTGTCGCCACCGCCCACCGCACGAGACCGCTCTTGCGCCTCGCGCATGGCTGCTTCATAACCGTCGACATCCACTGACATCCCGTTCTCTTCGACCAGTTCTTCGGTGACTTCCAGCGGGAAGCCAAACGTGTCGTACAGGAAGAAAGCCTCCTCGCCCGGAAACTGCTTTGCGTCCTTGGGAATGCCGCTGAGGGTCGTATTGAAGCGGATCAAACCCTGTTGAAGCGTTCGTCTGAACAAGGTTTCTTCATTCCTCAGGGTCTCAACGATGACCTCGCGACGCTCAAGAAGTTCCCCGTAATGGTGGCCCATCGACTCGACCACTCCATCGTACACGCGGTACAGGAAGAGGTCTTCAAACCCCAACACCCGCTGCCCCTTGAGGATCGCGCGGCGGATGAGGCGTCGGAGGACGTAGCCTCGGCCCGTGTTGCTCGGGAGGACGCCGTCCGCGATGCAGAAGACGGCGGTGCGGATGTGGTCGGCGATGATGCGGGCGGCGTGGACGATGGTCTCGTCGTTGGGGATGAGGCCCTGAGCCATTGCCTGCATGAGAACATGGATGGGGATTCCGAGGCTGGCGGACGGGTGCGCTTGCTCTTCAGGCAGGCCGTGGACGCGCTCATGGGATCTGGAACTGTGGCGCGTCTCGTGAAGCTCTCCAGAACCTAGACTCCCAGTTTCGAGTTCCGATCTCCGAGCTTCTCCGGAACCCCCTACCCCGACCCCTTCCCCCTCCTCCTTCGTCGCAAGGGGCAGGGGCTCGGCATGCCTTGGATGAATGGGCGCTTGCGATGAAATCTCGCCGAGGATTCGGAAGATCGGCAAGAACGCGTCGGTCTGGTAACACGACTTGAGGCCATTCATAGTGGCGACGCTACGCTCCATGCCCATGCCGGTGTCGACGCTCTTAAAGGGGAGCGGCGGCATGCCGTCTTTTGCCCAGCCTTCGTTAGGTCGTTCCGGGTTTTTGAGATGGCCTTCCCAATCGAACTGGATGAAGACGTCGTTCCATATCTCTAGCCATTTGCCGGCCGCTTCATCCCGGATGAAGTCCTCTTTGCTGTAGTTTCCGGAAGGCGGTGGCTCCTCATTGCTGAGCCAGAAGAACATCTCCGAATTGGGGCCGCAAGGGCCAGGCGGGCCTGCTGAGAAGGAACCGGCGGGCCAGTAGTTGGTGTCCTCGTTCAGCTTGAAGAGGCGATTGGAAGGGTCTAGATCTGATGAGCGGAGCCAGCGTTCCCACTCCCCGAAGGACTCTTCGTCTTCCTCAAAGACCGTGAATGCGAGACGATTCTTGTCCAAGCCCAGCCACTCGGGCGAGGTCAGAAATTCCCATGAATAGGCGATCGCTTGGGCTTTGAAATAGTCGCCGAACGAGAAGTTACCGAGCATCTCGAAGAACGTGAGATGGTTCGGATCACCGACCGCCTCGATGTCGCCTGTGCGGACGCATTTCTGACACGTCGTGAGGTTGACGTTCTCCGGTTTGGCGATTCCGCGAAAATACGGCTTGAACTGGATCATCCCGGCGCCGTTGAACAGCAGGCTCTCATCCAGTCTGCCGGTGACGTCAATTGGAATAAGGGGCGCACTCGGGAAGGCTGAGTGCCCTTTGCTCTCAAAAAACGCAAGGTATTTCTCGCGAAGCTCGCGGACGGTCATGGGAATGAAGATGATACTTCTTTGAGGGTGGACCGATTTGGGAGTGCGAGAGCTTGCTCGCGCTTTTGCCGAATCATAAATCATCGCGGTGAATCGATAGCAAGCAAAAGCGCGAGCAAGCTCTCGCACTCCCAACACTTCATCACTTCATCACTTGCTCATCCGCAGACCAGTGAAGCGCCCAGTAGCCGACAGATATCCAGATGCCCTGCTTGAAACCAACGCTTGGTAATTCGCCGACGAACTTCATCCCCATTGCCTCGTGCAGCCGGTTGCTGGCTGGGTTCGGTTGGGCGATGCCAGCGAGGATCGTGCGGAAGCCGCCCTCGCGCATGGCCGGGAAAAGCTTCTCGTAGAGCTTGCGGCCTATGCCTTGGCCTTGCCATTCAGGGCATACATAGACGCCGACCTCCGTGGTGAGGCGATAGGACTCGCGCGCTTTCCAAGGGCTGCATCTGGCGAACCCGGCGATCGCGCCATCGTCTTCAGCGACAACCCAAGGATATTTGCCGCGCGCGCGTTCAAAAGCGGAGCGAGCTTCCTCCAGTGTCGTTGGAGCTTGCCCGAAATGAGCGAAGTTCTCCAGAATCTCGCGATTTTCGATCTCAATAATTCCAGGCAAATCGGCCTCAGTCGCCCCGCGGATGAGCATTGTTAAATCTACCTCTCCGGCACGTAGCATCGTCCTTCATA
>JANYLD010000382.1 GCA_025363835.1 Armatimonadota bacterium | reverse complement strand
CAGACAGCGCCTCAGCAGGAGATTGCGACAGCGTGACCTCTGGCGAGCTTCTGAGCCGGTTTAAGGGCATTAAAGCGCTTGTGATCGGCGATCTGATGCTCGACGAATACATTTTCGGGCGCGCGGCGAGGATCAGTCCTGAGGCGCCGGTGATGGTGATCCGGCAGACTTCTACCGACCGGCTGCCGGGCGGTGCGGCGAACGTGGCCCGCAACCTGCAGGCATTGGGCGCCGAGACCCGAGTTTTAGGCGTGATCGGATGCGATGATGCAGGCGAATTTCTGCGCCAGTCTTTACGAGATCAAGGGTTGGAGGCCGAGTCTTTGGTCACCGATCCGGACCGGCCAACAACTCGGAAAACGCGTATCGTGGCGGACCACTCGCACCAGGTTTTGCGTATCGACCACGAGGCGGAGGCCGATGTTTCCTCGAAGGTTGAGGCGCGGTTGATCGAGGCGGCGTTGGAGATGGTTGCCGATGCCGAGGTTATCGTCTTGAGCGATTATTTGAAGGGAGCATTGACTCGGTCGTTGGCTTCTGAAGTGATTTCTCGGTCGCGGTCGAAGGGGATTCCTGTTGTGGTGAACCCGAAGCCGCGTTCTCTGCCGACTTATTCGGGGGCGGCGCTGGTTTCACTCAACCGGAGCGAGGCGGCTGAGTTTTTGGGGCTTTGGAAGGGGCTGCCGAACGAGGATGCGACCGAAGCGGCCCGGTCTATCCAGCGGAATCACGGGTTTGATTCGGTTTTGGTGACATTGGGCGAGGGCGGCATGGTTGCGGTGGGCTCGAGCGACGTTCGGGTGAACGCGCCTCGAGTCGAGGTTTATGACACGGCGGGCGCGGGGGACACGGTTATTGCAACGGTTGCCTTGGGGCTGGCTGCGGCCGGTTTTGACAAAGCTGTTTTTGAACTGGCGGCGCAGACGGCAGCCAGCGTTGTGAAGCATGTGGGAGTGGCGACTCCGTCCACGGAAGACTTGGAGCGGATGCGGGCTCCTCGGGTGGTTTGAGATTTGTGGTTACTCGCGTGTGGTTTGTGGTTTGAGGTTTGATCTTGGTGGTTTGTTGGGACTGACTCCCACTCGTTGCCTTAGACCCCTGCCCCTTGCGACAGCCTACGACAGCGTTGTTTTCCTATGGAGGGCCGGGGAGCGGTCGCATCGTCTTGTTCCGCGCCCGGTTTGAGGGCAGTTCCCACCACAAACCTCGAACCACAATCCACCAACCACACAACCGGAAGGTATCCTCTCGGTTCTACTTGTCGCCATGACGATTTGGCGCGACTTCAGGAAAATCCCGAGACATGCGAATTAAGAACAAGGAAATCCGCCAACGACGACACCGGAAGGAGCAGATCCAGAAGGAAGCCAAGCGCGCCGCCATTAAGGCAGGGCCTCAGAAGAAGGCCGCCGCGGCATCTGGCCAGTCCCCCGCTGCGAAGAAGGCTGCTCCGCCCCGCAAGCCTCTTACCCCGCTGAAGCCCGAAGCGGCTCCGGCTGAAGCGAAGGCTCCTGTGGAAACTGCGCCGGCGGCTGCCGCTCCTAAGAAGGAAGCTCCGAAGGCGAAGGCCGAGGCCCCAGCCAAGGCTCCGGCCGCTGAGAAGAAGCCCGAAGCTGAGAAGTCTACGCCGGCTGCCAAGCCTGCGGCGGAAAAGAAGCCGGCGGCCGAAAAGCCGGCCGTTAAGCCAGCAGCAGAGAAGAAACCGGCGGCTGCCAAGCCGGCCGCTGATAAGAAGCCTGCGGCTGCTAAAGCTAAGAAGTAGTCGAGAAGGTCTTGCCTTAGGGGAGGTGTGCCCCAGTTTTTGTCATCCTGAGCGAGTCCGCGAGTCGAAGGACCTGACTGCAAGCCTCGGCGTGCTCATCTAGCATTCCAAAGTTACAGTCAGGTCCCTCGACTCGGAGACTCGCTCGGGATGACAAATCTCTTTTCCACTTCCAGAGTCATAGGAACGTGAGAGCCCAAAATGAAAATCGCAGTAGTCGGAGCCGGAATCTGCGGCATTAGCGCGGCTCGCTTTTTGGCTGAGCGGGGGCACTCAGTCACTCTGTTTGAGCAGTTTGAGTTTCTTCATCAGCGTGGGAGCTCGCATGGGCGGTCTCGGATTGTACGGCGGGCTTATCCGGATGCGCTTTACACAATGTACGCGGGCGAGGCGTATCCGCTTTGGGGCGAGCTGCAGGCCAAGAGCCCCTTACCGATTCTGCATGAGTGTGGTCTGCTTTACTACGGTTCTTCGAACTCGGCGGCCATGGTTTCAATGGCGAAGGGGCTGGAGGAGTTGGATGTTCCTTTTGAGTCTCTCGACGCCTCTTCCGTCGGCCGCGTGATGCCGGCTTTGCGGTTGGAGAAAGGCGAGGTAGCGGTTTATACGCCGGAGGCGGGCTGGGTGCACGCTCAGCGGGCTTTGATCGCTTCTTCCGAACTGGCGGTCTCTGCGGGGGCAGAGCTGGTTTACGGGAGGAAGGTTCACCGCGAGGAGTTGGAGCGAGACTTTGATGCATTTGTGGTCTGCGCGGGGTCCTGGATTCGGCAGTTTGTGGACCTGGATGTGAAGGTGACCAAGCAGACTTTTTGCTACTTTCGCGGGCACTTGGACGGTGCGGTTTGGATTGAGGACTCGGTCGACAACGCTTACGGCTTCCCTTCTGAGGTCGAGCATGACTCGTTTAAAGTCGGGATTCACTGTGGCGGCTTGCCGATCGATCCAGACGACGAGGGGCGGGAGCCTGATCCGGAAGCGATCGAGAAAGCCAAGGACGCGGCTAGGCGCAGGTTTGCGCTTACTGATTTAGAAGTTGTGGAGAAGCAGGGGTGTCTTTACACTTCCACTGCTTCCGAGGATTTCAGGCTCGGTCGGATAGGGGACAAGGGTTTCTATTCATCTGCATGCAGTGGACATGGGTTTAAGTTTGGGCCCTGGATCGGGAAACTTCTGGCGGACTTTGTGGACGGGCGGGATAAGCCGGAGCGATATCCACGCTTTCTGCAGAACTAGAACACCGGGCGGGCGGCGGGAGTCCATGAGCGGTATGGAACGGTATGAACGCACGTTCATTTGTCCCGATATGAATACGCAGGCTTTTGCTCTGCAGGTTCGGGACTCCTTGTACAACACTCCCGGGGTGTTGGAGTGCGATGTCTCGTTGCCTAAGCGGATGGTTCATGTCACTCTGCTCGACCCGCAGGGGGAAGCAGTGATACGGCGACACCTATCTTCGGTAGGCTTCCCTCCCGAGGATTAGCATTGACTTTAACCGGACTCGATTTACTGGCTCAGGGCGGTTTCGCCGAGATACACGGGCGGTCGATTGGGCTGCTTTGCAACCAGGCTTCGGTCACGCGGAACTTGGTCCACGCCGTGGATTTGCTGCTCCCGGGACATGCCCGGGGCGATTACGTTTTGAAGGCGGTCTTTGGGCCGCAGCATGGCCTGCATGGGCACACGCAGGACAACATGATCGAGTGGGAAGGCTCGGCCGATGCGCGGACGGGGATTCCGATCTATTCACTATACGGGGAGGTGCGTGAGCCGACCGACGAAATGTTGGAGGGGATCGACCTGTTTGTGGTGGATCTGCAGGATCTCGGGGCTCGATACTACACGTTCATTTGGAGCATGGCGCTCTGCATGAAGGCTTGCGAGAGGCGTGGTATTCCTATGTTGGTTTTGGACCGGCCGAATCCGATTGGCGGAGTTCAGGTGGAGGGTCCCGTTCTGGTTCCTGCTTTGGCGAGTTTTGTTGGGCTGCACCCACTGCCGACCCGGCATGGGATGACGATTGCCGAAGTTGCGAAGCATTTTCAGGCTGCTTTCTATCCTCGTGTTCAGCTCTCGTTTTTGACTCTGCAGGGGTGGTCTCGAAGTGACTACTTTGACGACTTGGATTTGCGTTGGATTCCGCCATCTCCGAATGTGCCGGTGGTGGACTCCGCGGTGGTGTATCCGGGAATGTGCCTGCTTGAGGCGACGAACCTTTCCGAGGGCCGGGGGACCACTCGGCCCTTTGAGACCTTTGGGGCGCCCTGGCTGGACGGGTGGAAGCTGGCTTCTGCATTGAACGGCTTGGAGTTGATGGGCGCCCATTTCCGGCCGGTACAGTTCCAGCCCACCTTCAACAAGTTCTCGGGCGAAGTGTGCGGCGGGTGCTTTTTGCACGTGACCGACCGGCGGTCTTTTGAGCCCGTTTTGGCCGCGATTGCCGTGTTGCGGGTCTGCGCTTCGATGTCGGGCGGGAAGTTTGAGTGGAAGAAGCCGCCTTATGAATATGAGGCGGAGAAACGGCCGATCGACATTCTTTTTGGGCGGCCTGATTTGGCAGAGGTCGCGTTGGGGGATACGCCGCTGAACCAAGTGCACCAGATGCTGGTGGAGGACGCGGCGCGGTTTGAGCCGGCGAGGAAGAGCGCGCTACTTTACGCCACTGCCTGATTCACCCCTTCCCTTGCGCGACGAAGGAGCGGAGGTGGAGGGGTCGGACGCGCCGCGACGCATTGCTCTTCTAGAACTCCTTGTTCTGTCGCGGCTTCAAAGCGTCCGGGGGTGGAGGTTCCGGAGATTGTAGAGCCCGCCGGGTAGAACTTGTGTGTGCTGGCGAACAACACGAGGAACCTGACCGACCAGAACAAGGCGCGAGCGAGAAAGCTACGTCGAGAAATGACGCTGTCCGAGAAGAAGCTTTGGAGCTACATCAGGGCAAAGCGTCTCGGATTCCTGTTTCGACGGCAGTATCCGGTTGGCGACTTCGTTCTGGACTTCTATTGCCCCGAGGTCAAGCTATGCATCGAAGTTGATGGCCCACACCATGCGGATCGGGTCCTGCAGGATGCTACTCGGGATGCATTCTTGGAATCACTCGGCATCTTGACGATTCGAATTCCGAGCCTCGATCTCTTCGATCGGGAGTATCCGGTTTTGGAAAAGTGGCTTGGTTTGATTGAGCGGACTTGCCGGGAGCGTAAGAAAGCTTCCGGAACCTCCACCCCCGGACCCTTTGAGCCGCGATGAGGGCAAGCGGATTTAGGCAGAACCTCTGGCGCGGCGGGTCCGACCCCTCCTCCTCCGCTCCTTCGTCGCGCAAGAGGATGGGTAATTCTGGAACCGCATATAATGAACTTGCGTGAAGCTAGCCATCTGCATTGTTCATAACCGCGACAAGGGGCGGATTTCTGAAGAGTTGGTGAAGGCCGGCTATAAGTTCACGGTGGTGGGCTCCACGGGTGGCTTTTTGAAGGAGGGGAGTTCTACTTTTTTGATTGGAGTGGAGGAGCCGGAGTTGAAGGCTTTGCTGCTGATCATTGAGCAGAACTGCAAGTCTCGCGAGCAACTCGTGAATGTTTCAACCTTCGAACCGACTCCGCCGGGCGCTTTTATGCCGAATCCGATGAAAGTTCCGGTCGGCGGTAGCGTAGTATTCGTAGTCGACGTTGATCAGTTCCACCGTTTCTAGACTTTCCGAACTTTCGGGCCTCGAGGGCGCGAAGAACGCCTTGATGCGCCTGGTTCGACCCGACTCCGCCGTTCACGCGGTGCTCCTCTATGGCGCACAGGGGGCGGGCAAGGAGACTTTGGCGGAGGCTCTCGCTCAGGCTTGGATGTGCACCGACCCGACTCCTGACGGAGCATGCGGAGTTTGCCGCTCTTGCGAAGCGTTCGTGAGGGATCGTTCGCCTGATTTCCTGAGAGTTGCTCCCGATGGCCCAAGCGAAATTATAAGGGTCGGAACGGTCACTAAAACCGATAGGCCAGAGGACGAGAAACTCCTTCCAATGATCGATTTCTTCAGGACTCGCCCTCTTGCGGCACGGCACAAGGTCGCGGCCATTTACCGGGCGGATCGAATGAACAAGGCGGCTGCTAACGCTTTCCTCAAAACTTTAGAGGAACCGCATCCCCACGCGAAGATCGTGATGACGACTTCGGAAATAGGTCTTGTCCTGCCGACGATCATTTCTCGCTGCGTGGCGATTGCATGCGAGTTGCCGGCTTCGGGAGAGCTGCTCCAGAGTTCACCCCCCGCCTCTCTTCTGGCTCTGGCCGAGGGAGCCCCGGGGCGGTTGAAGCATGTTTTGGCCCATGCGGAGGCTTACGAAAAAATCTCGGCCTTTGCTTTGAAGCTCACCAAGGCACGACCGGGGCAGGCGTTGGCTTTGGCGGAGCAATTCCGGGGGATTGGTGACGATATGCAGAAGAGCTTGGGCTCAAACGGGCGGACGGCCGGGGTGGAAGCTCTCCGGGCGCTCGGGGCCGCTGTGGCAGCTATCTCCTACCGGGAGAGTTGGCTGCTGGAGATTGCGGAAGCACATCGTCGTATTCTCGGGAACGGCAATGAAGGTCCGGTTTTGGATGCTATGTTTGCTTCGATGCTCGTTGGGCGGTAATGAAGGTCTTGACTCTCGCGCAAAGCAAGGAATGGCTTGCAGAGCGCGAATTTTCAGTCCAAGAATCTGATTTTCCCAGTCTCCGCCGGGAATATCTATTGCCCCCTGATTCGGGTTGGAAGACAGCCTTGGCGCGATCGATAGCTGGCATGTTTGACCCGAACGAAGAGGTCTTGTTGGTCTTGCTTAATTGGGATATCTGGCCATCTTCTTGTTCGATGCCTTTATTCAATCGCGTTCGCTTGTCTTTTGGCGAAACTCGGCCTCTAGACGAGGCGCCCGGGCATTTGTTTGCCCTGCAAGAAGCTGATTTGATTGAAGCCGTCCTGTCACTCACTCTTTACTTTGTATGGGAAGCGGTGCTGGTTGGCGCGAAAGGCGGTTTGGCGTTTTGGGTCAGCCATGACGAATGGCTTGCGGTGCATGCACCTGATGCAAGCGCTCTGGGTCGTGTAGGCAAGTACTTCGACGAAACGATGAAACTTACGCCAACAGTGTCAGATGGGCATGATTCTCCCTGAAAAATCCGGCATTGTGGGCACGGTCTCGGGATTCGTGCTCGCCGCGTATGTGATTTTTGTGCCCTTGCCCCTAATGGCACTGCGTCCTCGACCCTTGTGGTCGCTCCTCGGGTAGCTGCTGTTCCTTTCCGCGCAGGTCCAGATGGTTGTCGGCGGGGTCATCATGATGGCCAAGAGCGCCTGGTGCGGCCTTGCATTTGGCTCTATGACTTTCAGTTGGACTTTCGGCGGAAACTTGATGATCAGGCTGTTCAAAATTCGCAAAAGCTAGGAGTTCTTGCCAAAAGCGCCCAATCGTCCTGTAGCCGCGACTCCGTGTCGCGTTAAATTTGGAGTCCTCTGGTCATTGTAAATTGAGCGGGACACGGAGTCGCGGCTACAGGTCGATTGAACGTTTGCGAGGCACACTTTCGGCCCTCGATAAGATTTGAGTTCGAACAAATCCCCCGAAATTGGTCTTATGAGTTCACCCACCCCCGGCCCCTCCCGTCAAGGGAGGGGAGGGCTTGCCAATGTTTGCATCTCTCGGATCTTCTTTGCGTAGGTGGCGGCCAGCTCTAGGCTTTCTTTCTCGCTGTCGCTCTCCGCGTAAATGTGGAAGAGGGGCTCTATCGCGTCGGGGAGGATCAGGGTCCAGGTGGATTGGTTGTAGATTTTGATGCCGTCCAGCAGCTCTACACGCTCACCATCTCGGGCGAGCTCGCTGATTTGGCGCATGACGGCGCCTTTGGCGTCGCTGGGGCAGGGGACTTGTTCGTAGGCTAGGTGGAAGGTGGGGAGGGCGTCGACGACTTCGCTCAGCTTGAGGCCGGTGGACTGGAGCATGGAGAGGAGCTTGCCGAAGGAGAAAGGGGCGTCGAAGCCAGGGTGCATTTCGGGGAAGATGAAGCCACCGCGCTCGTCTCCGGCAAAGACGACCTGCTCGTCGAGGGCGCTGCCCATGAGCGAGCGGGCGTCGGCCCGGGTTCGGATGACCTGGACGCCCGCTTTGGTGAGCAGCTCCTCCAGGCTTTGGGGGGCGGTGACGCTCATCGCGATCTTGGCGCCGGGGTAGGTTTTGCCGACGAGGAGACACATGGCGGCGAAGAGGGCGTGGCCGGAGACGACGCGGCCGCGGTCATCCACCACCGTGAGCCGCTCGCCCTCATCGGTGAAGAGCATGCCCATGTCGTAGCCGAGGGTCTCGACGATGTTGCAGACGTTGAGGATGTGCTTCTCTTTCTCGGCCTCGGTCCGGGGGGCCTGCTTGGCGTCGTTGAAGCCGTTGAGGCTGATGGACTCCATGCCGAAGCGCTCCAGCATGGCAGGGTAGATGCTGGCGAGGCTGGAGTAGCCGTAGTCGGCGACGAGGCGGACTTTTGTGGGATCTTCGACGGCGGGAATGTGGTTGAAGAACTCGGCCTGATACTCCTCAACGGCGCGGCTGGCGAAGTCGATGACGC
>JANYLD010000346.1 GCA_025363835.1 Armatimonadota bacterium | reverse complement strand
GAGGTAATCCGCCGAGCGGGATCTTGCCAACTCGCCAATGCTCCTCACACTCATCGTATGCCTCCACTTTTCCGCCATGGAGCAAGAGTGCTCCTGGTCGGTTTTAGTTTTGAGGCAACGACCCTATCTCGGTCGGTTTTCATATGAGGCAATGCGCACCACCCACCAACCACACGCCAAAGTGGTATCATCTCCCGTCCGACAACCGAACCACGGGCCAGGCGGCGTGCTCTCGCCAAGAGCATCAGCCGAACCGGTCCGGCAACGGTGGGAGAATGAATGGCGAAAAAGTGTCTCATCATAAAACAGAAAGCGACGCCTAAATTTAAGGTTCGCAAATACAACCGATGCACGATCTGTGGCCGGGATAGCGGAGTCTTTCGCTTCTTTGGCATCTGTCGCATCTGCTTCCGAGAGCTGGCCCACGAAGGCAAGCTTCCCGGCGTGAAAAAGGCGAGCTGGTAAGGCTCAGGAGGTTCCACTATGCATAGCGATCCTATCGCGGACCTTCTGACGCGTATCCGCAACGGCGCACAGGCGCACCACACGTCAGTGGACATTCCGCACAGCAAAATCAAGATTGAAATTTTGAAGATCCTCGAGGCTGAGGGCTACGTCACCAGCCACGAAGTGGTCAACGAAACGAAGTTCCCGACGATCCGCATCCAGTTGCGCTACGACGCAAAGCGCAAGCCGATCATCACCGAGATCAAGCGAATCAGCAAGCCAGGTCTTCGCATTTATAAGAGCGCAAGTGAGATTCGCCCGATCCGGAGCGGTCTTGCCACGCGCATCGTCTCCACAAGCCAAGGACTCATGACCGACCGCGAAGCGCGCAAGCGCAAAGTGGGCGGTGAGATCCTCTGCGAGGTGTACTGATGTCGCGAATTGGACAAGCCCCCATCACCGTCCCGTCCGGAGTCACTATCTCCGTTGACGAGGCCACCAACGAAGTCACCGTCAAGGGCCCCAAGGGTGAGCTTAAGCAGCACATCGCTCGTGAGCTCTCATTCAAGCAGGAAGACGGCAAGCTCACCGTTGAGCGACCCAACAATCTGCGTCGAGCCCGCTCCCAGCACGGCCTTGCCCGCACTCTGATCAACAACATGGTCGAGGGCGTCACAAAGGGCCATATGAAAACGCTGGAGATACAGGGCGTCGGCTACCGTGCTCAAATGCAAGGCAAGAACCTGCTCCTGAACATGGGCTACTCGCATCCCGTAGTCGTAGAGCCTTCCAAGGGCGTCACCTTCGAACTGCCTCCTGAAGAAAGAGGTAAGTCCCAGCAGATCAGGATCGTCGGCATCGACAAAGCCGCCGTCGGTCAGATCGCCGCCGACGTTCGCAAGGTGAGAAAGCCAGAGCCGTATAAGGGCAAGGGCATTCGCTATCAGGGCGAGGTTATTAAGTTGAAGGCCGGTA
Source organism: Armatimonadota bacterium (assembly GCA_025363835.1). GTDB lineage: Bacteria > Armatimonadota > Fimbriimonadia > Fimbriimonadales > Fimbriimonadaceae > JANYLD01. The sequence continues at coordinate 1,103 of JANYLD010000346.1, read as the reverse complement.
AGAGGGCGGCCGCTAAGAAGTAAAGCCATGGCAGCTAAAAGAACAAGAGGCGACATGCGAACCATGCGCCACACACGGATGCGAAAGCACCTCGTGGGCACCGCCGAGAGGCCGCGGCTTTCCGTTTTCCGCAGCCTAAAGCACCTGTCCGCGCAGATCATCGACGATTCGACCGGCATGACGCTGGCCGCCGTCAGCACGCTGGAGAAGGATCTCAAGGTCACCGCCAACACGGCGGGGGCTAAGTCGATCGGAACCAAGCTTGCCGAGCGGGCCAAGGCTAAGGGCGTCAGCAAGGTCGTTTTCGACCGAGGCGGCTACCAATACCACGGCTGCGTCGCCAGCCTGGCAGAGGGCGCCCGAGAGGGAGGCCTGGAGTTTTAATATGAGAATGATGAGCCGCCTGAGCGGAAAGCGAGAGAGCCGGAACACCGAAGGCCCCCAGCTTGACGTTCGTGTCGTACAGACAAACAAGGTTTTCAAAACCCACAAAGGAGGAAAGACCGCAAGCTGGTCCATCCTCGTCGTTGTGGGAGACAACAAGGGCCAGGTGGGCGTTGGACTCGGCAAGGCGAGAGGCATCCCGGATGCCATCCGCAAAGCCGAGGAAGCTGCCCGCAAGAGCATGTTCAAGGTGCCGATGATCGGCGAGACCATTCCCCACGCCATCGTGGCCAAGTTTGGAACTTCGCAGGTTGTCCTCAAGCCCGCAGCCGCAGGTACTGGCGTTAAAGCCGGTGGCGCGGTTCGCGCTTGCCTGGAAGCGGCCGGCGTTCACAACGTTCTTGCCAAGAGCCTCGGCTCGCGCAACGCGGTGAACATGGCCTACGCCACCATCCAAGCGTTCAAGGAACTCAACCATCCCGAGAAAATGGCTGAGGCCCGTGGCCTGGATGTGAACCAGCTCGTGCCGTGGCTCGCCAAGGCTCGCAAGGAGGAAGCGGATGCTGCGTATTAAGCTGGTCAAAAGCGTGATCGGCAACACGAAGCGAAACCGCGCCATCGTTGCGGCATTGGGCCTAAAGAAGATGAATCACTACGTGGATCACGGGGATACTCCTCAGATCCAAGGGATGATTCATCGGGTCAAGCACCTGCTGGAA
>JANYLD010000345.1 GCA_025363835.1 Armatimonadota bacterium | reverse complement strand
GGCGATGTTTCTCGCGCCCGTGATCTTCTTGTTTCGCTCAAAAGCGGAGTGGTGGATGGTAGGGAGAAACATCGCCTAGAAGGACGATGCTACAAGAGACTTCGCTTATGCAGGCGGAAGCTTCTCCGCGGAGATCCCCCCCAGTTTGCCCTGATACACGTTGAAATTCACGCGGTAGCTGCCCTTGTCCGTCTTCAGCAAGTAGACGTGGACGACCTCGCCAAGGCTGGCGTCCGACTCCAGATAATCCAGACTTTGCATCGTCCCAAGTGACTTGCCATTCGAGAGGCTCGCATGGCCGCGCGCTGTTTTGGTGGCGAGGGCGAAGTCGGAGGTTAGGTTCGTCTCGTCCAACTTGCCTTGCAGGAACTGGCCAAGCTCGGACCGGATCATCTTGTCCTCGTCGGCCGTGGGCGCCGGCGCACTTCCTTTCTCCGGCTTCGTCTCTTTGAGAGCCTCGCGGACGATGCGGTGGGCGATGCGAACGGCTTCGGTGCCGTCCTCGTTGACGCAGACGGCGACGGTAATTCCGGTAGTGAGGTCCTTCCAAACCTCGGCGTTGAAGCCGATCATGTTGCCGCCGTGCTCGTACACCTGATGACCTGGATAGACGGGGGTAAACCACCCCATGCCATAGCCCCTTAAGCGGCCGTTTGAGAGCTTCGCTGGCGACCACATCTCGCCCAGCATCGCCTTGTTGATGACGTTGCCGTTGTAGAGCGCATCGGCAAATTTGGCGAGGTCACCGGCAGTTTGGACGAACGCGCCGTCCGGGAATTGCATCAGCGTTTGCGACCAGTTCTGAGCGTTGAGCGGCTTGCCGTCGGCATCCTTCTGGTAACCGTTGGCTCGATTGGGAATCAGGTAGGAGGGGTTGTTGACGTAGCTGTGCTCGAGGCCGGCTGGCTTGAAGACTAGTTGGCGCATCACGTTGTCGTAGTTGAGGCCGTTCATCAGCTCATCAATGCGGCCGATGGCGATGTAACCGGTGTTGGAATAGCTCCAAGACTCGCCAGGCGGGAAGTCCAGTGGCTGGTCCGCGACCATGGCCAAGGTGGTATCCAACGTGTAATTCTTGTTTGGGTCAAAAGCATCTGCCGTCAGGTAATCCATCAGGCCGGCAGTGTGGTTGAGGAGATTGCGAACGGTGATGCCCTTCCAGCTGTCTGGCACCTTGAGATGTTTGGAGATCGGATCGTCCAGGTTGATGGCGCCCTTTTGGACAAGTTCTAGGAGCGCGGTGGCCGTGTACATCTTGCCGTCCGAGCCGGTCTGGTATTCGGTGTCGGCGGTGGCCTTAGTCATCGTCTCGAGGTTGGCGTAGCCATAGCCTTTGGCTTTGATAATGCGGCCATCTTTTCGGATAACGAGCGAGACACCGGGAATTCCCTGGAGCTTCATCTCCTGTCGAACGATGTCGTCGATCTGGTCGGCGGAAGCGAGGGCGGTTACGAGGGCGAGGAAGCAGGCGGCTGCGAGACGCATGCCTTCAATTTAGCATCGGCGGGAGCGCGGAATTTATTCCGCATCAGATTCGCGGAATTTATTCCGCGATGAGATTGCTTGGGACGATTCGCCGCATTTCAAGAGTTGCCTATCGGAATTCATTCCGCGCTCCGGTAGAGTCCTTGGATGCGCGAGATTTCGTGCGATGTATTGATCTGCGGGGGCGGGGTTGGCGGCTGCGCGGCAGCGATGGCGGCTTGCTCGATGGGCATGACGGTCGTGATGACCGATCAGAACGAGTGGATCGGTGGGCAATTGACCTCCCAGGCCGTTCCCCCCGACGAGCATCCGTGGATCGAGCAGTTCGGCTGCACCGGGCGATACCGCGAGTTTCGGAACCGGGTACGGGCCTACTACCGAGACAATCTGCCTCTTAACCCCAAAGCCCGAAACAACCCGCTCTTGAACCCAGGGGGCGGGTGGGTGAGCTTGCTTTGCCATGAGCCGCGCATCGCGTGGCAGGTTCTGAACGCAATGCTGGCGCCTTACGTGGCGACCGGGCAACTTCAAATTTTCACCCATACCCACCCGGAAAGCGCGGAAGTGGATGGCGATCGGGTGGTGTCGGTCTACCTCACTGACTACTGGATGGGCGAGGACAAGACAATTACGGCCAAGTTCTTCCTCGACGCCATGGAGATGGGCGAATTGTTGCCGCTCACCGGCGCCGAATATGTGATCGGCGCGGAGTCGCAGAGCCAAACGGGCGAGCGGCACGCGGTGACCGGTGAGGCGCAGCCGCATAACATTCAGGGGATCACCCATGTAATGGCGTTGGGTTGGGATCGGGAGGGTAAGCACGAGACCCGAAAGCCGTCCAGATACGACGAGTGGAAGGCGTACAAGCCCGACTTCTGGCCCGGGCCACTGCTTGGATGGGATGTCATTCAGGCTTACACCGGCACGCCAGGCTTCCTGCCGCTTATCAACCCGGCGAACCACGACTACGAACTCCTCACCTATCGCCAGGTGATCGATCCGTCGATCTTTGAAGCTGGTTGGCCGGGCCATGCGGTAACGCTTGTGAACTGGCCGCAGAACGACTACTTTGTCAAGCCGCTCTTGGATGTGCCGAAGATGGACGAGGCGATGGCTTATGACGAGGCAGAGCAACTCTCCCAAAGCCTCCTTTACTGGATGCAGACGGAAGCCCCACGACACGATGGCGGCGCAGGATATCCAGAGCTTTATCTGCGACCCGATGTGACGGGCACCGATTCCGGGTTAGCGCAATATCCGTACATTCGCGAGTCTCGGCGTATCCAAGCTCGGTTTACGGTTTTGGAGCAGCATGTGTCGGCCAAAGACAACCCTGGCCTGGACCGGCCGCCGGCGGTTAAGGACAGCGTTGGAGTTGGGTCCTACCGGATTGATCTGCACCCCAGCACGAGCGGGGTTGGGATCATCGACTTCGGCGCTTTGCCGTTCCAGATTCCGCTTGGCTCGCTTATCCCGGTGCGTATGCGGAACTTGCTGCCGGCTTGTAAGAACCTGGGCGTGACCCATATCACCAACGGATGCTTCCGCTTGCATCCTGTGGAGTGGAATATTGGCGAGGCGGCAGGATCGTTGGCGGCTTTCTGCGTCGCTCGCGGTTCCGAGCCGCATGCGGTTTATGAGTCTCCTGCTTTGGTTGCGGATTTTCAGGGGCTGCTGCGGGGTCAGGGGTTTGAACTAGCTTGGCCCGAGTTGCGGGCTTTGTAATTTGCTGAGCTCTGGGGACTTCGGATTGAACCACAAAGATTCACTAAGGAGAATTCCTTCACCACAACGGCACAACGAACACAACGATTCACAACGCCGCATTCCTATTTCTACTTTGTAAGTCTTTGTGGTCCTTGGTGTTCTTTGTGGTTGAATCCAATAATCATTGGTAAATAATTTCCCACTCACCGGGTAATATAAGCCCAATGGTCGAGAGATTCTCTGTCAAATCCGTTCAGGAAGCCTTAGAAGACACTCCTGTGGTCCTGGTCCATGGACCGCGCCAGTCTGGGAAGTCCACGCTATCCCAAAGCTTCAAAGACCGGCGCTATATCACTCTTGACGATCCGATTCCGCTGGAAAGAGCGAAGAATGATCCGGCGGGGTTCTTGGAAACATACGGCTGTCCGCTGACGATCGACGAGATCCAGCGGGCGCCGGAGTTGTTTTTGCCGATCAAGGCAGCGGTAGACCGGGAGCGGAAGCCTGGGAAATATCTGTTGACGGGTTCCGCCAACGTCTTGGCCCTGCCAAAGATTGCGGACTCGCTTGCCGGGCGAATGGCGATTGTAGATCTGCTCCCCTTTTCGCAGGCTGAGATGGATGGGAAGCCATCGAGTTTTATCGATCAGGCATTCGCCGGGCAACTGGCGAAGACGGGCACCTTCGAGACAGAGGACCTGTACGACCGAATCGCCAAAGGCGGGTTTCCCGAGCCGAGTATGCGCAGTTCAGCGGCAAGGCGAGACGCCTGGTTTGCCAACTATGTGCGAACGCTCTTGGAGCGAGACGTCCGGGATCTCGCCAATATCGAAGCCCTTGCCCAATTGCCACGCGTTCTGAGGCTGCTGGCGGCTAGGGCCGGAGAAACGCTCAACGTGGTCAGCCTCGCCCGAGACACCGGCATCCCGAATACGTCCCTTCACCGCTATCTTGACCTTCTCAAAGCCGTCTTCCTCCTCCAATACGTCCCCGCGTGGTCCAGCAGCCGAGAGAACCGGCTGACGAAAACGCCCAAGTCGTACATGGTTGATACCGGGCTGCTCTGCTATCTCGACAACCTGTCTCCTGCCGCCCTAAAAGACGACCCTTTCAAGCTCAAGCCAGTACTGGAGAACTTCGTTGCGATGGAGCTGAAGAAGATGTCCCTGGTCACCGAAACAGCACCTGATCTCTACCACTTGAGAACTGTGCGCCAGCTTGAAGTGGACTTCGTTTTGGAAGCTCGAGGCGGCGGCGTCGTTGGAATTGATCTGCGGCCGACGGTCACGTTGAAGCCATCTGATACAGACGGGTTACGGTTCTTGAAAGAGTTGTCTGGTGAGAATTTCAAGGGCGGAGTCGTCTTGTATCTCGGTTCTGCAGTCGAGCCGCTTGACAGGGACATCGTCGCTATGCCTGTGAGCACACTTTGGGGCAGTTCTCAGGCCATCTAAGCTCACACCACCTTAAGGACGTCTCCCTATTACGCCATGCCCGGTGCGTAACCGAATACATTATCAATCCGTCACTGTAGTAGACGCGATGTTCACACTGCTTACCGGTTGCCTCCTAGCTGTTTGCGGTCAGCAAGACCTACGGCTCTCGGAGGAATTCCAAGTGCCTAGGAACCGCTTGGTGCTACACGTTGCCGCATTTAGAGCGGACTCCGTCACGTGGCAGCTCGATCGTCGAAAGGTCATCTTTAGCTACAAGCGCTCAAATCCCCTGGCTGATGGAATTCTGGAACTGCCGCCCGGGACTGACTTGATTTCTGCGATTCGGGACGCTGCGGGTTCATTTATCCAACTAGGCTTGACGCTCAAAGAATCTCGCGATGTCGCAAGTTGGTATTCCGTTGAAGCGGACGTTTCACCGGGGGTAATTAGGCAGCCTGAGGGCTGGGCGGGCGCTTCCAGTAGGGCTTCAGAGACGTTCTACGTTCCGAAGCAATCAATCGATGTGACAGCTCTGCGATCACGGTGGGTTGGAAGAAAGGTTTGGATTCTTGGGGCCGGCGCCTACATTGGCACTGACTACGACAATCGGAAACAGGAGGCGTGGAGCCCGTTGCAGGCCGCGTTCATCGAGGACGTGAGCCCTTCAAAACTGGAATGGGCGAACGTCGGATTCAGCCCCGAGTGGGGCGAGGGGTGGGGCACTTCCGGCTTCGATTGTTATCATCCTTTGATGGTTCGCTTTAGGCTCCCCAAGATGGCGGTTCACAGGTGGGCGGGAGGCGCTGGCCCTACGGGCCCGGACTATGTTCCACCCATGCCTGGCGTTCAGAATGACTTCTTTGAGTCGCCTGCACCTCCGGTTATAACTCCATCTAAGACGGGATGGGCGCTCGTGTCCGATGAAGCAGAAATGTCTTGCCTCTTTCGCCTTGGCCCCCCGGACTCCGTTCTTCAAACATGCTCGCCTGCCGTTCGCGCAGCTTTTGAGCGGCGACAGGTCGTAAAAGGTATGCCGCAGGAACTCGTTGTCCGGTTGATCGGCTACCCCAGTCTTGATCGGGGACCCGAAGAGTTCAGAAGGGTCCGGCACTGGATATATCCGGGAGCGGCCCCCTTCAGCTACGAAGTGAAATTCGATTCTAAACTCCGCGTAACTTGGGCATCGATGGAAGGCTCTCTCCCTGTCAATTAGGGCGGGCGTCCAAAATTTCTTGCTTAAGAGCAATGCGAACAGCCATTGCCTTACAGCGGTCAGATTTCACTGCCGTGAAACAGAACAGTCCTGAAGCGCTCTGTGCTTTCAATAAGAAGAAAGATTGCGTGAATGCGATTATTGAGACTCCGAAAGGTAGCCGCAATAAGTTCAAGTGGGATGAGGATAACGAACTCTACAAGCTTTCAAACGTGTTGCCCGAAGGCCAGTATTTCCCTTACGATTTTGGCTTTATCCCTTCCACTAAAGCTGAAGACGGTGATCCGATAGACGTGATGCTGTTCATGGACGAGCCGGCGTTTTGTGGGTGTTTGGTTGAAGCGCGGCTGATCGGGGTCATCGAGGCCCAGAAGGACGGTTGCGTAAGGAACGACCGCCTGATCGCGGTGGCCAATGAGTGTCGCATTCACCAAGACGTGCATTCTCTGGACGACCTTTCGGACGATATGCTGAAGGAGATCGAAGGCTTTTTCGTCACCTATCACAAGGTTCGCGGCGAGGAGTTTTGCGTCCTTGGCCGCAAATCGAAAAAACATGCGATCGAACTTGTCAAGAAGGCCGAGGAGGAATACGAAGCGAAGCACAAGAAAGGCTAGTTGCCCGTGGCGAGTGCCTGAACCAGCGTTCCAGCACCAAATCGTACGGGATCGGTGCATGGCAAGCCAGCTTCTCGACTCACTGCTTCGCATGCCGTCTTCGCGTCTTGCTCTGAAGTCAAGTCGGCTGTGTTTAGCGACACCGCCACCGTCTTCGGCCGCGCGAAGGTGCCACAGGCTTCAGCGAGGTCTTCGTACAGGCGGATGTAGTCCTTCAACGGCGGGATTTTGATTTCTGGGATGCGTCGTAACGTCTCTTGGCCGGCTCGATGGCAAAGGATGAGGTGGGTGGGGCAGGAGCCCCGGAGGAGGGGGAGGTTGGCAGAGCTGGCGGGGTGGATGAGGGAGCCCTGGCCTTCTATCACGATGAGGTCCGCGTCTGCTACAGACATTACTTCCCTCTCGATCGCGCCTCCGGCGAAGTCGAGGCGAATGGCGTCGAGCGGCACGCCACTTCCCCAGACGACGATGCCGATCTGGCCGGTAGCGACGAACTCGGTCTGGATTCCGGCTGCTCGGGCGGCTTTTACGATCTCCAGCCCGGCCGTCATTTTCCCGATCGCCATATCCGTGCCGATCATGAGGACGCGCTTGTTTGAAAGCTTCGCGGCCGCCGCCGTGCCGATGCTGAGACCGGGTGGCTCGACACGGACGTCCCATATCCACTGGGCGGGCCGCAGGTTGGGGTAGCGAGGGGCGAGCTGATCATGGAGCCCATTGATGATGCTGAGGCCGAGGCTGAGCGCCTCGTCGATGAAGGGGTACCAGTCGGACGGAATGAGCCCTCCAGGAGGAGCCACGCCAAGGACGACAGCTTCCGCGCCGGCTGCTTTGGCCTCTTGCAATGTGGCGAGGATGGGGACTTCGCGTCGGATGCCGGTGATCTGCGACATGGATTGGCCGGCAGTGACGGAGTCGACCACACATGCGACCGGGTTTGGAGAGTAGCGGAGAATGCCGTAGCCCATCTTGCCGGCGATCTCGCCGACGTAGCCCTCCATGTAAATGGCGAGGGGCTGGTCGCGTTTAAGCATGGGCAAGCTCGGCGCCGTGGCCGGGTACGTCTCGCGGGGTGATGATTCCATTCTCGATGGGCGCACCTTCCGTCGGGTCTGGGTCTAGATTGAGGTGCGAGTCGAGGTCGATGTAGTCGAAAAGCGCGCCCATGGCAGCGCCGGCCGCAATCGCCACGGACGATTCGCTCATGCAGCCGATCATCGATTTCTTATCGAACGCTCGGGCGGTCGCAACAATTCTTAGTGCTTCCGTGATTCCCCCGCATTTCATCAGCTTTAGGTTCACCCCGTCAACCCGGTCTGCGTACCGGGCGACGTCTTTGGAAGTCTTGCAGGATTCATCGATGAAGATGGGCAGCGGGCGGTTGAAGAAGAGCTCTTTCAGGCCATCCTCCGAACCTTCCGGCAGGGGCTGTTCCACATACTCAACGCCTTTCATGGAGAGCCACATCAGCATGGTCTTGGCTTGACCTACGGTCCAGCCGCCATTAGCGTCAACCCTTAAACCAGCGTTGAAGGGGGCAGCAGCATCGCGAGCTGCGTCGAAATTGACTTTGTCAGCCTCAATGCCATCTGGCGAGCCGAGCTTGACTTTGAGAAACTTGGCGCCAGTGCGCTTCAGAAGCTCCGGCACGCGTTGTTTGATCACATCGGGTGGGTTAATGCCGATGGTAATGCTGGTGGGGACGGAGTCTTTGGGGAGGCCGAGAAGGCGGTAGAGCGGCATGTTCGCCTGCTTGGCGAGGAGGTCCCAAAGGGCGACGTCCAACGCAGCCATAGCGGGAGGGTCGATGTTGGCGTTTTTCATGGCTTGCCACAGCACGTGGGGCGTGTGGCCGTGGTCCAGCAGCGGCGCATGCAGCATTTCTCCCTCGCCGTTGGCGCCAAGGAACTCTTGTAGCTGTGCGTGGCCTCTCGCGGCAGTCCAGTCGCTGCCCGTTGCAGGCGACAGTTCACCGACTCCGGCATGAGTTCCGTCGGAGACGAAGACAAAGAGATTCTCGCTGCTCGCTTGTGTGCCGCGGCTGATCTGGAGCGGGTGCAGCTTCTTCAGTTCGAGCTTGCGAAAGGAAACGTGAATCACGGTACGAGTATGAAGGGTTGGGGGTGAGTGTCGAGTCTTGACATGGAAGCATCGTCCCCGGCGGACCGGGTAATTCATGCCGGCCTTTGCGCGGATTGGAACTCAGTGGCTGCTCGGTTAAGTCCCAATAGTCCAATGACAACCATTCTCATAGTCGTCCTCGTCGTTCTTCTCCTCGGTGGAGGCGGATTCTATTGGCGAGGGCGCGGCTAAGCTTAAAGCGCACGTCCATCTGTTTTGCGACATGGAAGTCGCAGCTACGGGCGGACTTAACAAACCCCGTGTTGCCTCCCTAACCTAACGTGGCAATCAGATCTTTATAGCGCTCTTTGACCACTTTGCGTTTAACTTTAAGGCTTGGCGTCAATTCGCCGGCCTCTAGGGAAAACGGGTGGTCGAGCAGGGCGAACTTCTTGATCATTTCGAAGCTGGCAAGCGTCTTGTTCAGCTTGTCGACTTGGGTCTTTATGAGCGCCCGGGTTTCTTGACGCTCAGCGAGCGCGGCGTCATCCGGTTCCTCGATCCCTTGTTCTTTCAAACGCTCACGCACGTGAGCGAAGTTGGGGATGATGAGGGCGACGCAGTGGTCGAGATTGTCTCCCAGGACCACCGCTTCTGAAATGAACTGGGAAGCGGTGAGTTTGCTTTCAAGCGGTTGCGGAGCGACTTTCTTGCCATTGATGAGGACCAAGAGGTCTTTCTTCCGGTCGGTGATCTTGACGAGCTTGCCTTCCCACTCGCCGATGTCGCCGGTGTGGAACCAGCCCTCTGAGTCGATCGCCTCGGCAGTCTGCTCCGGCTTATTCCAATAGCCCTTCATCACGCTCTGCCCTCGGATGAGAATCTCGCCATCGTCTGCAAACTTGACCTCAACCCCTGCGAACGGTTCGCCGACCGTCCAGTATTTGCTTCGCTCCGGGTGGTTGAGGCAACTGGCGGCGGTGGTTTCGGAAAGGCCATAGCCTTGGAGGACCAACAGCCCAAAAGCCATATAGAACTCTGCTACATGGGGAGCGAGGGCAGCGCCGCCCGATACCAAAAAGCGCATACGGCCGCCCAGCTTCTCTCGAACCTTCGTGCCGACAAGTCTGTTTGTCACCGGATAGAGGGGAGCGAACCTTCCTTGGGCGTGCCGGATGCCTTGCTCGAGAGCGAGGTTAAAAAGCTTCTGCTTGCTTGGCGGCTCCTTCCGCATGGAGTCGACGATCTTTTCCTTTGTCGCCTCGAGGAACCGGGGAACGCAGAGCATGACGGTTGGCTTGACCGTGATCATGTCTGAAGCCAGTGAAGCAAGATTCTTGGAATAGGCAATGCAGGCTCCGCATGAGAGGGGCAGGACCTGGCCGCCGAAACGCTCGTAAACGTGAGACATCGGAAGGAAAGAGAGGAATAAATCGTTCTCGTCGATCGGCAAGGTCTGCAACGCGGAGTCACAGAGGAAGGTGTAGCCGCGGTGTGTCAGCATCGCGCCCTTGGGCGGGCCGGTAGTGCCGCTCGTGTAGATGATGGTAGCGATGTCCTCCGGGTCGATCTCTTCGAAACCTTGCTCCCAGGCCGCTTGGTCGAGCTCATTCCTAGGGTCTTCGGACAAGGCTTGGAGAGTGTCGCCCTCTCCCTTCAGCAGCACGGTCTTTACTCCGGCTAGATCCTGGGTTTTGGCAGCCTGGGTGAGGTCACCGGCAACGACGACCTTCGCTTCGCTATCGCGGACGATGTACTCGACTTGATCAGCGGGAAGAGTCGGGAAGACGGGAATGACCGTGACGCCAACGGTCTGTGCCCCCCAATCGGCGAACGCCCATTCGACGCAGTTCTCGCTGAGAATGGCAATCCTGTCTCCCTTCGTTAGTCCCAATGCTCTCAAGGCGCCCGAGTATTTCCGCGTCGTTGCGTAAAGCTGGCTGTAACTAAGCGGCTCGAACTTGTGGCCTTGCCGGATGAGCATGGCGGGTCGTCCGGTCCACTCGTAAGCGGAACGGCGCAGGAGATCGGGGAGGTTTTTGGCTTGAGACATCTTTGGATTGCTCGATTGCTTGAATGCCGATTGCTCCATTGTAGATTCAGAGGTTGTTACGGTTACGGTGGCTGTTCGGGTTCACGCAACCCAAAACAGGTGCGAGCCGTGTAGAGCATAGGCATGTATTGGTATCTAGCGCTGGGCATTGTGATCGGTTTCTTGCTCGGTCTTCCGTTTAGGACAAAGATCGTTTACAGTCCGGTCGGGCCATCGGACGTCGTTGAGGAAGATGGTGGTGCGGATTCCACCAACGAGCTTTAAGCTTCTTCTGGAAATCCTCGTTCCCGCCAACCGGTCCAGCCTTCGGCAACGCTCACGGCTTCTTTGAACCCCATCTCTTGAAGCACCTTGGCAGCTAAAGCGCTGCGGTGGCCGCCTCCGCAGTAGCAGAGGACGCGCTGATTTCGGTCTTGGAGGCGCTCGTCTTTCTTGTAATGCTCCAAGTCGGCCCTGACTTCCAGGAAGCCACGAGGAATATTGATGGCGCCAGGAAGGTGGCCTGCAGCGTATTCCTCCGGCTCCCGGACATCCAACAGCAGCCATTCTCCAGTCTGGAGAGCGTCTCGGGTTTCTTCCGACGTGACTTCGTGAACGGTTCGCAGAGCTTCTTGGACGTAATCCTTGAGGGATTTCATGGTGGGACCGCCCAAATTGTAGCCCTCCATGTGGAGTGCGGTGCTTTAGCGCCGCTTTCGCCGAGGGCTTTAGCCCGAC
>JANYLD010000228.1 GCA_025363835.1 Armatimonadota bacterium | reverse complement strand
TGCCCAGCAGTCTCTCCCGCGCCCCCCAGAAATCGCCCGGCGTCGTTGTAGGCTTCGATCAACTCCTCAACGCTTCGGCGTAGGGCCGCGTCCGCGCCACAGGCATGGGCGAGATATTCGCCCCTTTGTTTGGGGTCGGCGGTTTCGACGGCCTCATTGAAAATTTGCCGCAACGATAATTTTATTTCACTCATGAGGGCCGCTGTGTTTCGATTGCCCGGCAGCGTTCCTACCGATCAATGCGTAAAGCCGAGCCGAAAAGGGCCAGCATGGTCCCGGTCAGCGATGTCGGGCGCCACACTCCCACGCTCACACGCTCCCACGTTCCCGCGTCGGCGGCCGGAGTTCCCGAAACAACCACGCGCGGGCGAACGTCCAATAGCGCTTGGCCGTCCGCGCGGAAACCCCCAGGGCCTGTCCCGCCTCTTCATTGGTCATTCCCGCGAAGAAACGCAGCTTGACCAACTGCGCCGCCTCTGGGTCTTCCTGTTCCAGTTTTTCCAAAGCTTCGTTGACGAGAAGGAGCGTTTCTCCATCGGTGAGAATGGCCGTCTCCACATCTTCCAGATTGACGCGTTCCAAATGAACGCCGCGTTTCAGGGCATGCTTGCGCCGGGCATTTTCGATGAGAATCCGGCGCATCGCCTCGGCAGCCGCAGCGAAGAAGTGGCCTTTGTTATCCCACTTCTGATTCTCATTGCCGACCAGCCGCAACCAGGCTTCATGAACGAGCGCAGTCGGCTGCAAAGTCTGCCCGGCGGCTTCGTTCGACATCCTGGAGGCGGCCAGCCTGCGCAACTCTTCATAGACCAGCGGCAGCAATTCCTCGGCGGCCTTCGGGTCGCCGCGCTGGATCGCCTCGATCACGCGGGTGACGTCGCTCACGCGGCAAGGTTATCGCTTGCTGCCTCTACTTGCCAGAAGATTTGGATATGCCAGGATCATAGCTTGATCCGAGATGGCCGCTCCATCGGATTTTCCATCCGAAGAAGACACAGCGCGGCAGAGCCCCAACCAAACACAAATCCACCGAGTGGAGGGGAGTAACGGAACCCGCGAAGCGTTTGGGAGATAACAACGGTAAGAAAGTAGCTCTGCCGGCCAAAATTTGGCCGAAAATGATGAGTTTTGAAACATTGCACTGCGGCGGCGTCCAGGCTCTCTTCAGTCTATTCCTCGTAGCGCTTGTCGTTTACGTGCTCGTGACGGGAACACTCATCATCGCCGTCTACAGGATTCCCGATTTTCATCACGGCGGTTTCTGCTCCAGGTTTTTAGCGCGCGGCAATTTGCTGAACCATCGTAACGATCTCATTGATGTTTTGGTTCAGGCCGATTTGCTGATGAATGATTTCGCCATCGGCATTTAATAGCGTGATGATATTGGAGTGGCCGAACTGTCCGCGCGCGCCGTTTCTGTATTTCATTCCGAGCTGCGCGGCTAACGCCGCAACGTCGGGCGGTTGGCCTCGCAACAAAGTCCAGCGGGTCTGATCCAGGCCTCGTCGCAAGCGATAGGCGTGCAACGCCGCGGTTGTATCGCGCTCCGGGTCGAATGAAACGAGCGCAAAACCGACGTGCTCGCGCAAGGCTTCCGGCAGTGCCGCCTCGATCCGCTTCATGTCGGAGACGGTGATAGGGCAGGCGCTTTCGCAGCTCGTAAAAAACATGGCCACGATTTGAGGCCGGCCTCGAAGTGCGGCGAGTTTAAGCGGTTGGCTGGCGTCCGTGGTCCAGGTCGAGTCAATTTGATAAATCGATTTTACTGGTAGAACGGCGACCGGTTTGGCTGACTCCGCAACCGGTTGAAGGTTTGTCCCGCAGCAAGATGAAATGGCGGCGCCTTTGGACCGGTCCGTGGCGCAGCCACTCATAAGAGAGATGGCTGCGAGAGATGAGAACAGCAGGACGGCACTGCGAAGTCTCACTATCCACTTTACAAGGAAAGCCTGCAAACAATACACGATCAGGCGCCTACGGAAGGACTGAGTAATTAAAGTACCCAATGAACATTTCGTCCCATGTTTGTTGGCCAAATATTATGCCCGAAGGACACAGGGACGCGTGATTAACATAGTTGGGTGAATACAAAGGCCAGTTGGGGTTAGTGCCGCCTTGTTCGTTGTAAAGCTCCATCAAATCTGCATTCTGGATCGAGTTATCCCAATGCGAAGTGACCCTGATTACCGTGCCGGAGGGTAAATCCTTGGGCTGGGCCAGACGATAAGCGGTCTGCCAGTTGAATTGGTAGAAGGGAACAGAGAGCAGCACTTCGCTGGTCGAGTCTGGATAGATTGCTTCGTATTTGAACGACTTACCCCGGGCGTGCAAATGCGGACTAAACTCATAGAGGCGGATTTTCCCAGTCGGATCGGAGTCAGCAACAAACTCGTAGTCGTTTGAATTTGTGGGGACGCAGAATGATGTAGAGAAGGAAGAGGTCTCGATCAAAGCATTGGTGACGCCAGCAGAATTGGTGGGCGGGCCGGGCATCGTGTAAAAGCCAAGCAAGCTGGCATCGTTGGTTGCGGTTCCATTTGCTTTGTAATGCAATTGAAATTGAATCGTGGTGTTGTTCGTCAGCAGCTTGCCGGTACCCGCCGGGAACGCGCCGAGATAGGCGCCTGGAACATAGCCAGTCATGAAAGTTTGGATGGTATTATTTTCGGATAGGTTATAGGCAAGGATGTGATGGACCACAGGGACGGTACCGGGCAACACCACGGCAGCCCGCAACCACACCGTTGGCCCGGTATAAGTGACGTTCGCAGTCCGATAAGGGATGACGCCGGTCGCAGGAATACTTTGGTTTCCGACCGCGAGGATAACGTCCGGAGCGCCCAAAGCGGAAGGCCAGGCAAAGGGATAATCGATCGGCGGCGGCGGATTGGTAAGCGGATCGGAACCCGTGCCACGCGGCGCTCCCGCATCAATCCAACTAACCAGCTTGGCAGCTTGAGCCGGGCTCAAGGAAAAATCATTCTCGAACGTCTGGTAATTATAATCGGCGCTCCAGGGGGGCATGCGCCCGGCAAGGATTTCGGCTCGCATCTTCGGCGCCTTGGCCAGAATGGAATTGTAATTCGTCATTGCAAACTGCGAGG
>JANYLD010000335.1 GCA_025363835.1 Armatimonadota bacterium | reverse complement strand
GGCACATGTGGGCGAACTCGATCTGAAGAACGACCAATCCACTTTTGACCTGCAGCGGGTTTACAACGGCGTCATCTATAGCGATCAGGGAAAGATCGACTTCAATGCCGATTCGGCGACGTGGGATGCTAATGCGCTTCGGCTGATGGTGAATTCCGGGGCCAACGTCGCCAACAAAGATTTCAATCTGGCGGTGCCATCCTTTACGATCGACCAGAGGTCGGGTGCGTTGAACATCCCAAAAGAAATTCATGGACGTTTTTTCGGAGGCCAGATTTCGGCCAACAAGTTTCTCTATAACATGAATTCCGGTAACGGGACAGTTGGCCGTTCGACATGGATTGGCAAGCCGAAACTTCAGGATGAGACCGGGCAGGGCACGCCGACGAAGTGGACGTTCTTGTCCAATGGCGGAACGTTCTCTAAAGCCGGCATCGAGGTCTGGCACGACGCGATGGCGACCGACGGCGAAGTGATCGTCCAAGGCAAAACTATCGAGCGGAACGAGAAGACCGACGTGATAACGGCCACTGGCGATTGCCTTTATTTCTCCAAGAAGACGGACATGGCTTGCGACAAGGTTGTGGTGTACCGGAAGGACAAGCGGGCCGTTCTGTCCGGCAACGTGCGGATGCTGGTGAAACCGAAGGACGAAATGGAGCGGCAGTTAAAGCCGGACAAGGGTGAGATTCCCGCCTTTAAGCCAGTTCTCCCCGAACAGGTCACCGCGACGACATCTCTAGCGCCGGGCGAAACTCAGCAGGACAAGGATGAAGACGACGAGGTTCGCAGCGGCAAGACGACGCGCAAGTATCCTGCCGTGATCCTTTGCCAGCAGGTTGAGTATTGGTACGCCAAAGGCAACCGCCACGCCATCATTACCGGCAAGCCGCAAGCTAGTCAGCAACTGACTGGCGCACGGTGGCGCAAGGTTTGGGCGACAAAGGGAACTTACGATGGCGAGAAAGATTTGATCCGGCTTATTGGAACGGACAACAAGCCAGACGTGATCATGAAGAACTCGATCAACGACGAGTTACATGCCCAATGGTTTGAATTCTCGTCTCAAGAGGGCAACGACGATTGGAACGGGTACGGCATGAGCGGTTCGGTCATGTCGGACAACTCAGAGGACGGCACCGGCAACCCGCCGGCGACCACTCCTTCAACAACTCCGAAGACTCCATCACCCTTGCCGACGCCGGTGAAGAATCCGCCCGCTTCTACTGCCGCAAAGCAGCAATCCAGGCCGCAGACAAAGCCGGACTAGTCATTCCCCGCGCTATTTGGGAGTGCGCGAGCTTGCCCTTCCCCTCTCCTGGCACGAACATCCAGGACAAGGGGAAGGGAGTCTTTAGACCAGGACTTCGCTTCGTCGCTCGGAGACGCGACGCTCAGCGTGGTCGAGGACTTTCTTTCGGAACCTCAACTGCTTCGGCGTGACCTCAAGCAACTCGTCGTCTCGAAGCCAGCTCAACGCCTGCTCCAAGGAGAACTCCTTGTAGGAGTCAAGCGCTGCCGTCTGCTCGGCGGTCGCCGAGCGGATGTTGGTGGCGTGCTTTTCCTTTGTGGAGTTGACGATCATGTCCTCGTCTCGGCTGCAGGCGCCGACGATCATGCCCGCGTAGAGCTCGGTGCCGACCGGGTAGAACAGCGTGCCCCGCTCCATGACGTCCTCGTAGGCATAGCGGGTGAGCTTGCCGGAGTCCTTGCTGATGAGGGAGCCCTGAGTTCTCGTTTCCACCAGGCCGGAGTACGGCTTGTAGCCATCGAACAGAGTTGAGAAGAGGCCCAGACCGCGGGTCAACGTCAGATAGTTGGAGCGAAAGCCGATCAGGCCGCGGGTGGAAATGCTGTACTCCAGACGGCTGGTACCGGCTTCGTTGTGCATATTGACGAGGTCGCCTCTTCGGCGGCTCATCTCTTCCATAACCGGCCCAACAGAGTCCTCTGGAAGCTCGAGCATCGCGATCTCGTAAGGCTCCAGGATCTTCCCGGCGTTCTCCTTGGATCCAACATCCTCGCCCGACGCCAGTTCTCCGGTGCCGCGCTTGTAGATGACTTGGGGGCGGGAGATTTGCATCTCGTAGCCTTCCCTTCTCATGGTCTCGATGAGGATCGCAAGCTGCAGCTCGCCACGAGCTTGAACCTTAACCGCGTCAGCCTTTGAGTCCGGATCGATCTTCACGGAGACACTGACAGCAACTTCTTTCTCGATTCGCTCTTTAATTTTGTGGATGGTCAAATACTTGCCGCCGTCTTTTCCCGCTAACGGGGAGTTGTTGGCAAAGAACGTCATCGTTAACGTGCTCGGCTCAACCTTGATCGGCTCCAGGCGAGTGGCGGTGTCCGGCATTGCAATCGTGTCGGAGATAAGGACGCCATCCAGGCCGGACATCATGACTATCTCGCCCGCGCCTGCCTTATCGACCTCCTTAAGCTGAATGCCCTCATAGGTCCAGAGCTTGGTCACGTTGAAAGCTGGTTTCTTGTTAGTGCCTTCGCGGAGCATCTCAAGCCGGTCACCCACTTTGATCTCTCCTCGCAACACCTTTCCGCCGAACATTCGGCCGAGGTAGTCGGAGTAGTCGAGATTGTTGACCTGCAACAGGAACGGGCCTTCCATTTCCACTCGGGGAGGCGGAACCGCGTTGATGATCATCTCGAAAAGCTCGCGCATGTCGCTCTCCGCGCCGTCGGGAGAGACGCGGGCGAAGCCGCCGGAGCCGCTGGTGTAGAGGTGGGGGAAGAAAAGGTCGTTTTCGTCTGCGCCGAGATCGATAAAGAGGTCGATCGTCTTGTCGTAAGCCCACATCGGCCGGGCATTCTCGCGGTCGATCTTGTTGATGCATACGCACGGTTTCAGACCGTTCTCAAAGGCTTTCTTGAGGACAAAGCGAGTCTGCGGCATAGGCCCTTCCTGGGCGTCGACGATCAGCAAAACGCCGTCGACCATGCTCAAGACGCGCTCAACCTCTCCGCCAAAGTCGGCGTGGCCGGGAGTGTCGACGATGTTGATTTTGAAGCCGCGGTAGTGCACGGATGCGACTTTTGAAAGGATGGTAATGCCCTTCTCGCGCTCAAGATCGTTGGAGTCCATCACGCGCTCTTGCATGTGCTGGTTCTCCCTAAAAGTGCCAGATTGCTTGAAAATGGCATCTACGAGGGTGGTTTTCCCGTGATCGACATGCGCAATGATGCCGACGTTACGGATGTGGGGGGACATCGACATAAGTTTACCTTTTCACTCTGAAGGTGTCCTTTCGGGTCTGTTATGACAGCACTTTTCATCGCAGCAATTGCTCTTGGCACAGCGCGCCGACAGGCTACGCCGCTCCAGTCGTTCTCACTTCCCTTCGGGGTGAGCGCGACCCTTCCGGCCAGGCCGGAGGAGGACAAAGATGAGGATAAGGGCTCTGACCGCAAGGCTTTCCTGAGCGCTTCGAGCGATTCCCTGTTCTACGTTACGAACACCCCAGTTGACGCAAAGGAGAAATCTGGCCTGCCGCCGGATCAGCAGATCGCGGTCTATCTTTTCGCCGAGATGGAGTCTCTGCAGGGCTCGAAGCTGACGAGTTATAGCGACGTCCTGTTGGATGGCTGGCCTGGAGTCGAGATTAAGGTTGAGGATGCGAAAGACGAGCGCGTGATATGGTCTCGGATTTTCAACATGGACGGCGAGATCATTGAGATTGGCACCATTTTCGAGAAGGACTTAGGCCCGTCCCCGGACGCTGCTGTCGTTCTGAATTCGCTCAAACAGGACAAGCCCAAGTACGGCCCGTTGACCTCTCCGGCCATAGGCTTTACCAATGTCGAACATGACGGAGTGCCCTTCCACGTGGATTTTCCGGACCAGGCGAAGGACGAGCC
>JANYLD010000325.1 GCA_025363835.1 Armatimonadota bacterium | reverse complement strand
GGAAGGATGAAGGCGGAAGGATGAAGGATGAAGGTCTTTCCGGAGTCCTCCGCCACTCCAATTCGAAACTCGCCGCCTTCCCCTCAGACCCCTCGCTTTCGCTCCCTCATTCTCCCCCGGCTTCGCAAGGAGAGAATGAGGGGGAGGCCCACCATTATTATTGAATGGGCGATCAAGGAGCGCGGGGCGAAAAGGAAAAAGACCATGCCCGCCAGGTATGTCGGCACAACTCTTCGATAAGCTAAGACCATGACCTCCAGCCAACATCAGGCAGTCAGGCAGGTTTCCGCGACAGAAGAAAATTTCTTGTCGCTGTGGCGGCGCTTTGGACTTGCCCCGGGTTGCGCCATTCACGAGGAAGGGGGAGCCGTGTGGTTCGACACCCCGCTTGCTAGCCTGCCTTATAACGCGGTGATCCGGTTTTGCGGCGAGCCGTCAATGGTCGACCGCATTTGTGACCACTATCGGCG
The DNA here is from genome assembly GCA_025363835.1 of Armatimonadota bacterium. Taxonomy (GTDB): domain Bacteria; phylum Armatimonadota; class Fimbriimonadia; order Fimbriimonadales; family Fimbriimonadaceae; genus JANYLD01. The sequence goes on along the minus strand of JANYLD010000325.1, from coordinate 2,558 downwards.
AAGAGGTTTGCCCTTTGTTTGGGTCGTGCATCCATCGTCACCTACCTGGATCGGGGAGGCTTTGGAGGAGCAGGGATTGCAGTGCGCAGAAGAGGTTCCTGGCATGACCATGCAGCTCTCCGACCTTCCTCCTCGCGAGCGAACACCGGCCGATGTGGAGGTCCGGGAAGTGAATACGTTGGAAGCGCTTCGGCCGATTCAGGAGATGATCGCGTGGCGTTGGGAGGTGCCGGAGGCCGACCGGGACATGCATTATCGCATCGCGTGCTCGTTTGGCATCGGAACGCGAAACAGTCCCCTCCGCTGCTGGGCTGCCTACTTTGACGGCGAGCCGATTTCCAAGGTACTGCTGAATGCGGAGAACGGGGTGGCGGGGATCCATGGCGTGGCGACAAAGCCGGAGGCGCGTGGACGCGGCTTGGCGCGGTGGCTTACGCTTGAGGCGCTCCACGTTGGCCGGGACGCTGGCTGTGATCTAGGCATGCTGCATTCATCCGCGATGGCTCGGAGCATGTACGAAAGGCTCGGCTTCAGCGAGGTGGCCAGGTTTGCCATCTACGTAAGCGGGGCTCAACTGCACTTCTAGCGCGGGAACTGTGACGAATGATCCGCGTTTTTTCGCGATCACGCCCCGACGCTTACCAGTTGTGCTAACCGCCGTCCGCGCCACCTTCGGCTTGGCGCTCCACGTCCTCCGGGCTTATGTTGCCCGTCTTGCCGGCTTGGGCTTGTTTGGCCCTGACGGGCAGATATTGTTTTGCCGGGGACGTCGGCTCTTTCAAGGTTGAGGCTGGGCCCGCGATCTGCTTCAAGTTATTCTTGGCGAGAAGGGCGTTAAGCGTCTTCAGGTCTTTGTCGCAAAGGTCTCTCCACTTGTCGGCGATCCCCTTGGTCTCCGCCCAGCTTGCGCCGTATTCCGATCGCATGGAATCGGTGGGGGCCATGTCGCCCATGTCGAAGGAGTCCATCCGGATGACCAGGTTGTCGTTGAGCGACTCGAAGTTGGTCGAGGGGGGCAGGCCGAGGAAGCGGCGGCGGTAGACGACCTTGCCGGCTTGAGCGTCTAGCTTGGCATCGAAGTCTTTGAGCGCTTTGGCGACCTCTTCGGATGGCTTGGCGTTCAGGGCTTCTGCAACTTGGGCTCTCATATCGGTTGCTTGCTGATAGCCGTCCCAGGCCTCGGTGGCGAGTGCGTAGAAGTTCATTTGGAGGTCGTGCTGGGCGGCCAGGTCTGCTTGTGAGGCGGGGGAGCGCGGGTCGTTCCTGAAGGTGAACGGCTGTGTGTAGGTTCGGCCATCGACGGTCAGTTTTGCTTGGTACGTTCCGGGCATTGCTAAGGGGCCTTCTATCGCCTGAGGCGTGTCGGCGAGAGTTGCGTCGATGACGTCTTGGGCGTCGTGGACGAACGCGGGCGGCTCGTCGTATCGGCCGTCCCAGTTGAATCGATTGAGGCCGATTTCGGTGGGCAACGGTTGGCGGACGCGGATCCAGCGAGGGTCGATTGCGGCGGGCGGATCGGCGTATGGTGCGGGTGGGACGCTTGAGTAGTGGCGGACCACTTGGCCCTTGGAGTCGACGATCTCGAGTCGCATTTCGCTTGATGGCTTGGTGGCGAGAGAGTAGTAGATGCTCGCTCCGAGGGGTGGGTTCGGGGCGTACATCACCTCGGGTTGCGGCGGCGTGTCGAAGTTGATGCTGCGGCGCACTCTTATGGCCTCGCCTGGTTTGTAGAGGTGCGCGGGCTCAGCCATCGAGGTTGAAGTGACTTCGCGCAGGGGCGAATAGTCGTCGAGGATCCAGATGCCCCGTCCGTAGGTTCCGCAGACGAGATCGTTGCCCTTGATCGTGAGGTCGCTGATCTGGGTCGTGGGCATGTTTAGGTTGAAAGGCTGCCAGTTGTCGCCGTCGTTGAAGGAAACGTAGAGTGCCTTCTGGGTTCCGGCGAAGAGGAGGCCGCCTCGCTTGGTGTCGGCGCGGATTACGGACGGGGATTCGCCGGTGGGTATTCCTTTGCTGATCTCGGTCCAAGTTTTGCCGAGGTCATGGGTGCGGTAAATGTGCGGATTTGGCTCAAAGCCGCCAGTGCCGTCACCAAGCGTCACGTAGGCGGTTGCCGCATCGGTGTGGGAGGAGTCGATGCTGTTGAGCCGAGCGAACTTGGAGAGGTTGGGGATCGAGACGTCCTGCCAGGTGTGGCCGCCATCCGTGGTCACCTTGATGACGCCAGAACCAGCGAGAGTCCAGATAGTGCTGGGCTTGACGGACGACTGTGAGAAGCCCTCGATGGCGGCAAATTGGCGGTCCGTTGGCTTGGCGTCCTTGGGAATCGTGAGGTCGGGGCTGAGGGCCTTCCAGTGGACCCCTCCGTCGGTGGTTGACATGAGGCAGTTGAAGCCGGCGATCAGCTCGTGTTGGTTGGAATAGGAGAACGCGATTGGGCGATTGAAGCCGCTTCTGAGCTTTGCCTCCGGATTCAGATCGGGGCCGACCTCAATGAACTGCATGCTGGGGTATGTGACCTTTGCGATGGAGTTGTTGGCGCCCATGACGTAACCGAT
>JANYLD010000290.1 GCA_025363835.1 Armatimonadota bacterium | reverse complement strand
GCGTCCCCCTCTCCTTGCGAGGGACGAGCAGGGGGAGGGGCCAGGGGTGGGGGTTCCGGAAGCAAGGTCCCTCGGCTTGCTTCGCGGCACCTTCGGGATGACAGTACAAGGTTTTTCAAACATACAAACTGGCGGCGACCGGTCGCTTCCGGAACCCCCACCCCTGGCCCCTCCCCCTGCTCGTCCCTCGCAAGGAGAGGGGGACGCGATAATCCCACGATTGGGCGTGACTAGGGGTTTGCTATGGTCGCAGAAGGTTGTTTAACACTGGCAGGCTTGTCCTTCGCACGATCCGGCAAAAACATGGGGCGGCAGCTGATCAATAGACAGGACAGGAGGGCTCCCAGGATTCCTGCGAGGAGAGTGGCGCCGGATAGCTTAAATAGAACCAGGGCCAGTAGAACACCGGGGCAGGCGCACATGAGTCCGAACAAAACCGCCTGCATTGAGAACTCATTTTCGAGCAACGGACCAGAGCCGAAGGCGATGCAGATCCCACCAAGGAGGATTCCCTGACTAGCCAGATCGGCTGAACCTGAAAGGAGCTTGATGACAAGCCAGCAGAGACCGCCGAGTACAGGGCCAAGGATGGCTGCACGGTAATTGAATGCCCGGAACACTTACTCATAGTACAGCGATCGGCGGACGCTTGCAAATCATCCGATGTAGAGCAACGGATCGCCCGGGTTTACGATTTGGCCGCTAGTGGCGATGACTTGAGTGACTCGGCCGCTGTTGGGGGCGACGATTTCGTTGAAGACTTTCATGGCCTCGATGAGGCCGACGACTTGGCCGGCGTTCACCGTCTCGCCCTCTTTGACAAAGGGCGGGGCGCTGGGGCTGGAGGAGGTGTAGAAGATGCCGGTCATCGGGCTGCTGACGGGGGTGCCGAGGGGGACGGCGGGAGAGGCTGGGGTTTGCGGGCTGGAATCTGCTTGCGTGTCTTCAGTCTCTTCACTTGTTTGGGCGCCTTCGGATGCGGGGGCGGCCTTGACGAGAGCACGCTTGCGGAAGGCGATGCGCCAGTTTTGGCCGGAGACTTCAGCTTGGGACAGGTGGAAGTGCTCCATCAAGTCGGCGAGTTCGTCAACACGTGCCTTTAGATTCTCCACTGCTTTGCATTATGGAAGGTGCTTCGCACGTAAATCGTAAATCGTAAATCGTAAATCGCTCGGAGGGACTCGGATTTCAGGCAGAGGCACCAATGGGCCGCGGCTTTTTGAGCATCTGGTTTTTGGTCGTTTCCGGAACCCCGATCCCCACCCCTTCCCCCTCAAACCCCTCAAATACACCCCCTCTCGACTCCGTCGGTCTCCCCCTCCCCGGCACAAACATCCGGGCAAGGGGAGACGGCTGGCACAATGCATCGCCTCAAGTGGCAGGTGCTCGGATACACTCGCCTTCTATGAGCGTTCGCATCGAGAAGGATAGTCTTGGAGACGTTGAGGTTCCGGCTGAGGCTTATTGGGGGAGTCAGGCGGAGCGGAGTCGGCAGTTGTTTCAGATCTCCGGGCTGACTGAGGATCCGAAGATGATCGACGCGTATGTGCTCTTGAAGAAGGCATGCGCCCAGGCAAACACGGATTTGGGGCTGCTGGACCCGGAAGTGGGACACGCGATTATTCAGGCCGCTGATGACGTACTGGGGGGCAAATATCGTGACCAATTTCCAGTGGACGTCTTCCACATGGGAGCGGGAACCAGCTTCAACATGAACGTTAATGAGGTGCTGGCGAACCGGGCGGAGGAGATTCTAGGGGGAAAGAAGGGTGAGTATGCGCGCGTTAATCCGAACGACCATGTGAACTACGCCCAGTCGACCAACGACACCTTTCCGAGCGCCATGCGAATTATGGCCCGGCTGATGCTGGAGAACCTGTTCAAAGCGGTCGACATGGTTACCGACGCGTTCGAGGCGAAGGGACAGGAGTTTGATTCTATTTTGAAGTCGGGGCGCACGCACTTGCAGGACGCGGTGCCGATCCGGCTTGGCCAGGAGTTCATGGCTTATTCGGTCGCTATCGAAAGCTCTCGGCGGTGGTTGGAGCATGCGGCTTATGAGCTTGAGGAGCTGGGAATTGGCGGCAGCGCGGCGGGGACAGGGCTGAATACGCATCCCGACTATCGGTTTAAGGTGGTCGCGAAGCTTAACGAGTACACCGGTCTGAAGTTCCGGAACTCGCCCGATATGCGGGAGGCGATGCAGAGCAATTTGTGCATGTCTGGATTGGCCGCAGGCATGCGAATACTTTGTTTGGAGATGACTCGCATCTCCAACGATTTGCGTTTGTTGTGTAGCGGACCGCTGACCGGCTTTGCGGAGATCGTCTTGCCGCCGGTACAGCCTGGGTCTTCGATCATGCCAGGCAAGATCAATCCGAGCATGGCGGAGAACCTGAACATCGTGCTTTTCCAAGTTCTGGGACAGTGCCAGTCCATTGACTATTG
>JANYLD010000285.1 GCA_025363835.1 Armatimonadota bacterium | reverse complement strand
AGCAGACCGGCACGGCAGCCGCCAAGGCCTGGCCCAAGCGAGATCACCTCTACCTCGCCTACGCCCTCGCCCTTTACGGCAAAACGGATAAAGCCGAAGCGATGCTCAAAGAAGTCGATCTTTCGAACGCGGCGGGCCCAGCCTTGGCGACTGCAGCTCTCACTGAGAACTTGCTAGGGAAAACCCATCTACAAGATCGCGATGCACACATGCAGCGTGTACGACAACTCGTCGTCGAAGACGCCATCACCGCGCATTGGAAGCCTGAACACAGTGACAACGACTATTGGTATGAGGACGACGACGTTTACGGCGCGGAGTTGACTTCAATGCCGGTGCTGGCGATGGAGACGATCACCCCGGATGACGCATTGATTGCCAAAGGCGTGCGTTGGCTGCTTCTCAGTCGCCAAGGCGATTGGTGGTGGAGTACCCGCGATAGCAGCTTTGCTTTGATGGCCATCGCAGGATATATCAAGAACGAGCAGGTTCCGACAGAGGCTTCAACCGTCCACATGTTGATTAATGGTCAGGAGGTCGGAAAAGTACAACTTAGCGCCCATAACTTTGGCGGAGCCTCGGAGATTCTGACCATCCCGATAAGCCAACTCCGGCCCGGACAGGACCAAGTTGAAATGAAACTCGACGGTGGCGGGCAAGCCTACTATTCTGTTGATCTCCAGCAATATGCGGTGGCGCCTGAGCTGGGCAAGCTGATCAACGGAAGCGACTTCACCATCTCACGGACCTATCACAAGCTGGAAGCCACCCACATGGAAGACGGGACCCTTCACCTAGCCGAGTCGAAGGACCCTATCCGATCCGCAAAGACCGGGGACCTCATCCAAGTGGACATCTCGATAACCACCGACCATGATCGCAACTACGTGATGCTAGAGGATCCTTTCCCGAGCAACTGCTTCCCTGCCGAGGGCAACTTCCAGGACAGCGATATGGAGTGGGACTATTGGTACTCGAACAAGGAGGTTTACGACAACCGGGTCTCGTTCTTCGCCAGGCACATGCCGGCCGGCACTCAACGCTTCACTTACATCCTCCGCGCCGAATCGCCAGGGGTCTCCCACGCGTTGCCACCTGTGGCATCAAACATGTACAACCCGGTTGACCGGACTTCCGATGCAGAGACGATCTTCGAGGTGAGGCCATGAGCCTTCGGATTCTCGGAGGTGTGGTAGCGGTAGCGAGCGTTGCCGCATTCGGCCTCCTTCTCGACAAGCCCAACGAGGTCGTGGTCTCACGCTATGCGACTTCGCTGGACGGCCGCAATCGTGCCCAACGCCAAAACGCCGAACTTGCATTAAGTCGTCTGGATGGAACCGTTGTCAACCCAGGCGAGACTTTTTCGTTTAACAGGAAAGTGGGCTCCTTCTCGCGAGACCAGGGGTACCGAAAGGCGCCCGTTAGCTACAACGGACAGCTCGTGGACAGCTGGGGTGGAGGGGTGTGTCAGGCCTCCACTACGCTCTACAACACGGCCCTCCTCGCGGGGATGCAGATCGTTGAGCGAAACCGCCACCGCTTTTCCCCCTCCTATGTCGAGCCGGGACGCGATGCGGCAGTGGCGTTCAATACAATCGATCTGAAGTTCAGAAATCCTTACGATTTTCCAGTTCGGATCCACGCTGGCGAGCAGGGTAACCGAGTGGACATCGAAATGCTCGCCGCTCACCCGCTGCCCGCTCAGCCTTCAGTCGTCAGCGACATCGAGCAAGTTCACGACCCCGCCGTCTTCCTCATCGGAAACCGTAAAGACTTCAACAAGATGCGCAACTCTGGCAAGCCAGGGTTCGAGGTCTCCGTCTATCGCATGACGGGCAACCGAAAAGAGCTCATCTCCGCAGACAGCTATCCCGCGATGAACCGAATTTTAGAGCGGTGACCTTCTGGGATGAGATTTATCGGAAAATTCCCATCCAGAACCGGGCGCTGGCCGTGATTTGCTCGTCAAATTGCCTAGTAAAGATGCTGGCCCAGTCCACTGGACCGGGTAGTTTGCGTCTAATTGTCTGATCGATTTTATTTTTTAAGGAGAGCTGAGAATGGCGAACAAACAAGAACGCGGCTTTGCCGCAATGAGCCCTGACAAGCAGAAACAGATCGCGCGTAAAGGAGGGGAGGCCGTAGCTCGAAACCGAGAGCACATGGCCGACATAGGACGCAGAGGCGGCGAATCAGTGAGTCGAAATCGCGACCACATGGCCCAAATTGGCCGCGAGGGTGGCAAGAACTCTCACGGGCCCCGGGACGACGCTCACTCTCGAAACTAGATGTAAGCGAACTCGGAGCTTGGAACGCGGAACTCGGAATTAAAAGTCTGAAATTTCCGCGCTCCGGTTCCGAGTTCCGAGTTTCGAGCTTCCTATTGTTGATCCTTCGGGATGAACTTTTTGCCCTGCAAAGCCAAATAAGTCTGCTTCTGCTTCGCGGTCACCATCGCGAGAATCGACTTTTGGGTTGCTTCTCGGACCTTCTGAACGGAAGGCATCACCGCATCCATCGCTTTGTTGCTTGCGGCTAGGTATGCCTTCCGGTCCGTTTCAGCCTCGGTGGCGTTCTTCGGTTTGACGTTCTTGAACTTGGCATCGACAGGTTGCATGGCTTTCGCCATCATGTCGCTCGCCTTTCTGGACCCCACCTCATAGGCTTTGCGCATCTTGATGAGTTGATCTTTAGTCAGCCCCACTTTTTGCGCGACCATGTCATCCATCAGCCCGTTCAGGCCGAACTGCTGGAGGCTGATTTCACGAAGCCGCCTTAACTGGGACGGTGACAATACGGTGATGACCTTCGCCTTTAAGCCAGTCAACATTGAAATCATGCGGTCGTCGGGACCGCTTGGCGTTTTGCCTTGCTTTTTAAGCTGATCGCCGTAACTCTTGACCTGCGCGTTGAACTGGTCGGCATACATGTCCATCTGGGCGCGCTGGGTCGCTGTGATTCCCATATCGGCTTGAACATCCCTCCGTTCCAACACGCGCATACTGGCCACATGCGCGTCGAACGGGTCTTGGCCGGCCTGTGCAGCCCAGCCACCACACATGGCAGCACACAGAATAAGAAGAAAGTAAATCCGTTTAGTCATAAGTTCGTCCGTTAAGCTGCCTCAGAATCGCTCGGTCCAAGTTGTCGAGGCTCGATCACTTTGATCTCGCACCGGCCAACCGCAGTCTTGATCTCCTTCAACACTTCGTCCCGAGGGTCGATCCTGTAAGGCACAAAGAAGGGCTGGTGGGTCTCCTCTGGCATGATTTGTACGAAGACCTCATAGCCGCCTGGGTTCCGCTCCAGCACATATTTCAGACTGCCGAGTTGCCTTTCGGTTGCGCGGAAGATTCTCAAAGTGACCAATCCGCCTATGCCCGCTTCCGTGCTCATGCCGAGATCTAGGCTTGGCTCAAGCGGCTGAATATCCTCTAGCCGGATCTCAATCGTCTTGTCGCCGCCATTGCCCGGGCGTTCCCGGTGCATCACGCAACCGGTGATCTGAACAACGGTGTCTTTGACGAGCAGATCCCGCACTTTGGCAAACGTGGCCGGGAATGCGATGATTCCCGCCTGTCCGCTCAGATCTTCCAGGACCAGCGAGGCCATTCGCTCACCCTTCGCCTTGGTGACGATCTGCTTCAGACCAGCTATAACACCGGCCAATGTGACTCGTACACCCTCTTCAAGCTCTTCTACGGTGTTACAGGCATGAGTCGCCTTTGTGTGAATGGCCCGTTCAAAACCACGTAATGGGTGGTCGGATACATAGATGCCGAGCACTTCCTTTTCCATCGCGAGTTGCTCTGCTCGTCCCGCCAGAGGCGCGTCGGGAAGGATTGGATAGGAAACCGCGTGGCCGGCGCCATCACCCTCGAACAGGGCGCCTTGCCCGGCCGCCCGGTTTCTTCCGACGGTGTCGGCAAAAGACAACGCTGCTTCCACCACTTCGAGCAGCTTGTTCCGGTTGGATTCAATTGCATCGAATGCACCGGCTCTGACAAGAGACTCAAGTGCAGACCGGTTCAGTCCAAACGGCCTCACGCGCTCAGCGAATTCGTACAGGTGGGTGTACGGGCCGTTCGCCTCCCGATCCTTGATGATTGCCTCCACCACGCCCTCGCCAACATTCTTGATGGCGGCGAGGCCGAACCGGATGCAACCGGTTGATTTAAGTTCTCCATCCGAGCCCTTCTTAGATTTGCCGTTAAGAGAAAGCTTCGGAACGGAGTCGAAAACGATGGAAAAGTCGACTTCGGAGACGTTTACGTCTGGAGGAAGCACAGGGATCTTTTGCCTTCTGCATTCCTCAATGAAGGTGGTGACACGATCTTCCCGAGACCGGTACACGGCCAGCAATCCGGCCATGTATTCAATAGGAAAGTTGGCTTTAAGATAGGCAGTCTGGTAGGCGAGAAGCGCGTAGCAAACGCTATGCGCTTTATTGAATGCGTAGCCTGCGAACGGCTGGAGAAGTTCCCAAACCTTGTCGACTGTGGTTTTGGTGACACCATTGGTCTCTGCCCCGGTTTCGAATTCGGTTCGCATCTCCGCCATCGCCTTGGCGTCCTTCTTCCCCATCGCGCGACGGAGGACGTCGGCCTTACCGAGGGAGAAGCCGGCGAGAGCCCGCACAAGCTGGAGAACCTGGTCCTGGTAGACAATGATCCCGTAGGTTTCTTCTAGGATCGGCCGCATCCGTTCGTCGAGGTAAGAGGGCTCAACTCTTCCGTGCCTGGCGTCGATGTATCGCGGAATATGCTCCATCGGGCCAGGCCGGTAAAGAGCGACCATAGCGGAGAGCTCCAAAACGCTTCGAGGCTTAAGCTGCTGCACATAGCGTGTCATGCCCCCGCCTTCTAGCTGGAAGACCCCGGTTGTATCCCCGCGCCCGAGCATTTCATAAGTCTTCTCGTCATCAAGCGGCAGATGGCCAACATCGAGATCGATACCTTTCGTCTTCTTGATGTTCTCCACTGTCCGTGCCAAGACCGTAAGGTTGGACAGTCCTAAAAAGTCCATCTTCAGGAGCCCAATCTTCTCCAATATCCCCATTTCAAAGGCAGTGACCCCTTGGCCGTCGTTACCCCTATACAGCGGGATGTAATCGACCAATGGCTCTCTCGCGATCACCACCCCTGCCGCATGGACGCCCGCGTGTCTCGAGATGCCCTCCACAGACTTGGACACCTCGACGAGGCTCTTCATCCGTGGATCGCCATCCACGATCTCCCTAAACTCGGCAATCTCTTTGTAGGCACGTTGAATGTTCCAACCCGGCAAAGTCGGAATTGTTTTGCAGAGCCGGTCTGTGTCTTGCGGCGTGTAGCCAAGTACCCGCCCGCAGTCCTTGATCGCTGCCTTGGCTCCCAAGGTCCCAAACGTGATGATCTGAGCCACGTGGTCGGTGCCGTACTTCTCGGTGACGTACTTGATGATCTCATCCCGCCGAGCGTCCTCGAAGTCCATATCGATGTCAGGCATGGAAACCCGTTCCGGGTTCAGAAATCGCTCAAAGGTGAGGCCATAGTGGATAGGATCGACATCGGTGATGCCAAGGCAATAGGAAACAAGGGAGCCGGCAGCGGACCCTCTAACCCCAAAGAAGATGCCACGGTCGCGAGTTGCCTTGGCAAACTCTCGAACCAGAAGGAAGTAGTCTTCAAAGCCGGTCTTCTCGATGACGCCAAGCTCGTAATCGAGACGGCTGTAAGCTTCATCGTCCGGATTGGCAATCCGATCCTTAAGACCCTGGCAAGACAAATTTCGAAGGAAGCTTTGCGAAGTCTCTCCCGGCGGCAGGTCCGGGTTCGGCATTGCAGCCCGTTGCTTCCCGAGCTCAACGTTGCACATATCGGCGATTCCGAGCGTGTTCTCAAGCGCCTCTGGATCGTCCGGGAACGTGGCTGACATCTCCTCTGGCGACTTCAAATAAAACTCTTCCGTCTGGAACCGCATCCGCCGCTCGTCAGCGACCAGAGCGCCCGTTTGAATGCAGAGAAGCACATCGTGCGGCTTGGAGTCGCTCTTGCATAGATAGTGAGCGTCGTTGGTTGCGATCAACGGCAACTTCAACTCTTTCGCAATCCGCTTCAAAGGCTCGTAGATCGCCTTCTGCTCGGGCAGCCCGTGGTCCTGCAGCTCAATAAAGAAGTTGCCTTCTCCAAAGATTTCCGAATACATCCCGGCCAGATGCTGCGCCTTGTCGTATTCGTTCTTAAGAAGCTGTTGGCAAATCTCGGATCCGAGGCATGCGGAGGTTCCAATTAAGCCTTTGGAATACTTGCGGAGTAAGTCGTGATCGATGCGGGGCTTGTAGTAATAGCCCTCGAGCGCGGCCATGGTGCTCAGCTTGCAAAGATTCCGGTAGCCCTCAAGGTCCTTTGCGAGGAGCAATAAGTGAAAGGTCTCGTTCTCTTCTCTGCCCGTCTTCTTGAGCATCCCTTTCGGAGCAACGTAGGCCTCCATGCCGATAATCGGCTTGATGCCCTGCTTCTTGCACTCGAAGTAGAACTCCATCACCCCGAACATCACGCCGTGATCGGTGATGGCCAGCGAGTCCATCCCAAGCTCCTTAGCCCGCGCCACCATCTGCGGAATCCGGTTGGCGCCATCGAGCAGCGAGTACTCGGTGTGGTTATGGACGTGGCAAAAACGAGACATGGGTTTGCGGGTGTTGGGTATTGGGTATTGGGTGTTAGGGTCCGGCCCAAGACCTAAGACCTAACACCCAATACCCAACTCATTCTGACGGACTGCCCCTGTGGAAAGAGGCTTGATTCTTCTACGTATTGGAAAGCAGCAAGATAGCGGCTGCCGCGGGGGCGGCATGATCGACTCGGAGCACCCTTGGGCCAAGGGTAACGGCCCTGTCGCCGATCAACTGGACCTCCTTGGGTGACCAGCCGCCTTCAGGGCCGACGACGATGGTCATATCTTCGGTCGGTGTGGGCAGTTGCCTTGGAACACCTTCAACCTCAGACAGCACTATGGAATCCGGATAAGTTGTCAAGACCGCTTTTAAGTTGCTCGACCACTCTAGTGTTGGGATCAGCGTCCGGAAGCTGACCTCAGCTGCCTCTCGCGAAATCGTCTGAAGGCGCCTCAGCTTCTCCGCCGTTTTCTTCTCGTCCCAGCGGACAACCGTACGGTCGGAGGAGAAGAAGGTGAACGAGGCGACCCCGATTTCCGTACAGGCCCGAACGATCTCATCCAGCTTTTCACCCTTCGGCAGCGCTTGAGCCACCCTTAGACGCTTCGTGGCTTCGACCTCCGGGCGATGGACGTCGATCGGAACGGCCGTGCGGGCTTGGAATTCGCACCGAATAATAGACCCGTCATTGGGCAGGACGGCAATGAAGGCGCCAGGGGAAAGGCGGAGGACCTTTCGCAGCTTGTTAATCTCCTCGCTTGGGAGCTCAATAACACCCGAGGGATCGGCGCCCGGCACAAAAAGCCGGGGGAGAGATCTTATCGGAGGAAGATCGCCGCGACCCAATCGTCCTCCTCGACCCTTTTCTCCAGCTTGAATCCAGCCTTCTCGGCAGCCTTCTTGACATCCAGCCAATTCGGATTGAGAATGCCCGAGACCATCCATCTGCCACCCGGTTTAACCACGCGAGATATATCGTTTGCGAACCTTATAAGGGCAGCCGAAATAATATTGCTCAGAACAACATCGTAAGCGGGTGGTTTGTGGCTTGAGGTTGGTGGTTGGTGTTCTACGATCCCGTCGGACACGGCCACTTCGAGGGTTATCTTGTTCAGGGCCGCGTTCGCTTTGGTTACTTCAACCGCGAGGGCATCAACGTCGATCGCCAAGACGCTCTTGGCGCCGAGCATCGCCGATCCAATCGAGAGAATGCCGCTACCGCAGCCTAAATCCAAAACATCAGAGCCAGGGATGCCCGCCTCCTCGAGTAAAGCGAGGCACATCCTTGTCGTCGGGTGGTCGCCCGTTCCAAAGGCCTGGCCCGGATCCAGAACGATGACGAGGTCTTCTGGCAAGGCGTCAAACTCTTCCCAAGTCGGTCTCACCACAAAGCTCTTTCCAACCCGGCGGGGCTTAAAGAACTTCTTCCAGGCCTCTTCCCAATCTTGCTCCTCGTAAGGTCCGACCAAAACCTCTCGAGCTCCTGCGGCACGAAGCTCCAAGCTCAGGGCCTCAATCTCTGCACGGGCGCCCGGCACTTCGACCACGCAGGCGAGAATGGTCGCCGGAAAGTCAGTCTGAAGGGTGTTCTCGCAGCCGTGGCGGACAAAGAGGTCGATGAGGGGCGACCAATCTTCGGGCGATTGGTCAAAGCTCGCTTTGACTTCGATCCAGCTCACTTCTTCTTCCCGAATAAGTTGCCGAGAATGCCCTTTGAGTTGCCTTTTGGCATCGGCTCGCCGCCGAGCTCGGCAAACTCTCGCAGGAGCTTCTCTTGAGCCTCGGAAACCTTCTTAGGCACTTGGATCGCTGCCTGAATGATCAAGTCGCCGCGCTTGCCGCCATGCAAAGGAGGCAGGCCGCCGTTCTTGACCACCAACTGCTCGCCAGGCTGAGTGCCGTGCGGAATCTCCAAGTCGTAGTCTTGGTCAACACCCTCGATCGAGATCGTATCTCCGAGGGAGGCCTGGGCAAAGGTCAGTGGCGCCCAGGTGTATAGCGTGGTCCCTTGACGCTCAAACCGATTCTCATCGCTCACGCTCAAGACAACATAAAGGTCACCGGATCGCCCCATGCCGACGCCTTCGCCGCCCTGCCCTGGCATGTGGATCGTCTGGCCGGTCTCGATCCCTGGAGGAATCGTCACGTTCACTCTGGCCGTCTCCATGACCGTTCCCATGCCCTTACAAACCTTGCACGGGTCTTTGATGATGGTCCCTTCGCCTCGGCACGTCGGACAGGGAGTGGAGGTCCTTACCGAGCCAATGAAGGTGTTTTGAATGCGGCTGACCATTCCGGAGCCTTTGCAAGTTGTACAGGACTCCGGCGGCTTTCCGCCTTCCGTGCCATGGCCGTTGCAGGCGTTGCACAGAGCGGTCCGATTTACAGCAACTTCCTTATGTGCGCCTGTAATGACTTCCTTCAGGGTGAGGCCGATATCGACGCGAACATCCTCGCCGTTCCGCCCTTGGGCTCGACTTGGACCTTGCTGGCCCATGTTGCCGAAGAACATCTCGAACAGGTCGGTAAAGCCGCCAGCTCCTCCTCCCCCAAAGAACGGGTCCGTCGGCTGTTCGTCCGTCGAGCCAAAACGGTCGAATTTGGCACGTCGATTGGGATCGGAAAGGACCGAATAGGCCCCGCCGATTTCTTTAAACTTCTCTTCTGCCTGGGGATCGTCCGGGTTAACGTCGGGGTGGTATCGACGAGCAAGCCGGCGATATGCAGACTTGATCTCGTCGGCCGACGCGTCACGCGGGACGCCCAGGACCTCGTAGGGATCCCGTGTCGCCATTGAACCTATTCTTCCGGCTCTTCTTCCTCGAGCGTGGTCTCTTCCTCAGCGATGTCGCTCAGTGAGAGAGTCTCCTCTTCGGCAGGCGTGGCGGCGATCTCTTCCTCTTCCTCGCCAACCAGGTCGGACAGTGACAGAGCATCTTCGCCTTCGTGCTCGGCTTCGTGCTCGTCTTCACCCAACGCTCCGTTGGAAACCAAGGCAGCCTCCGTCTCATCCAGAGCAGGCAACAGCACGCCAAACTCGGCCGGCCGAGTTTCGCCAATGATGACGACTTCTTCGCCGATAACCGGCTCGCGCTCTTCCGGCATGATCGGCTTGATCTTGCCTGCAGCGATCTCCGCCAAAGCCACCGTCAGCGGGTGATTGGAATCGATGCGCACCAAAGGCGGAGCGCCCTCTTTCAACTGTTTCGCCCGCTTTGCAGCGAGGTTAGACAGCACAAACTTGCCATGTTCGAATTCGTTAAGGATATCTGGGGAAGGCAGCATAATGGGGAGTCCAGTAGTATACACCCGGGGAGGGTGTTAGGTATTGGGTATTAGGTCTTGGGAGCACCCTTTTGGCTGCAGGCTCTCGGCTCTAGGTCTTAGCTCAATACTCAACACTCAACACTTCGAGCCCAATACCCAATACCTAACACCCAATACCCTCTCAGGCATACGTGTAATCCCCCTTGTGCGCATCCTCGATGTAACGCGCCAAGAGCTCCACACATGCGTCCACGTCCCCGCCATGCACCGTCTCGTTTACCGTGTGAATGTAGCGGGTGGGAATCGAGAGGGTGAATGAAGGAATGCCGCCGTGAAGCCGCTGGATTGCGCCGGCGTCGGTGCCCCCGAACGGAAGCACTTCCATCTGATGCTTGATCTTGTTCTTCTCCGCAAGCGTGCGGAAATGCTCGACAATCTTTGGGTGGCAGATTAGAGAGGAGTCCATGATCTTGATCGCAGCTCCATCGCCTAACTGGGTGATGTAGTCCATCGGGTCGAGGCCTGGAATGTCGTTAGCCAACGTTACGTCAATCGCGATCGCAATGTCGGGCTGGATCGCGGAACCGCTCGCTGCAGCTCCCCGCAAGCCAATTTCTTCTTGCACCGTGGCGACAGCATGAACTTCAACTTCGTGTTTCTTAGCCTTCTTCAGTGCTTCGATCATCACATAAACCGCAACGCGATCGTCCATGCACTTGCAGGTAAAAAGGTCGCCCATTTGCTGGAGCGTCCGGTTCATGGTGATCATGTCGCCTGGCCGCACTCGCTTCTTCGCCTTGTCGCCGTCAAATCCAATGTCAACAAAGAAGTTGTCTGTGGTAAGGGGCCTATTCGCTTCGTCAGGAGTGAGCATGTGCTTGGGCTTGGTACTCGACATCATCACGCCATTCAGCATGCCGTCCTTTGTATGGACAAACACTCGCTGGCTGGCCATCTGGCGCGGGTCCCAGCCGCCGAGGGGCTGGATTCTAAGAAATCCTTTGTCGTCGATGAACTTGACCATGAAGCCGATCTCGTCCATGTGAGCGGCCAACATGAGCTTCTTGGCCCCCTTGCCCTTTCCGGGGCGAACGCAGTGGAGACTGCCCATGGTGTCCGTCCGCATTTCGCAAACGCCCTCCAGTTCCTTCCGCACAATCGCGCGGATTTGATCTTCTTGGCCCGAGACGCCGTGGGCCTCAGTTAAGCGGCGTAGCAAATCGACATTCACGCGCCGCGTTTTACCCGCTTCTGGAGGTTGACTCAGCCTAATGGACTATCGGAGCTCCGCTGTGCGGTATTCAGGACACCCTCTAGCGCCAGATAGTCCGCGTGTGAGGCAACTTTGAACGGCTCCAGCTACGATATCATCCAACCTGCAATAAACTAAACCCAATGGTTCTCAAACGCTTTTATAACGACAAGCTTGCCCAGGCCAGCTATCTGATCGGGTGCCCAGTAGCCGGCGAAGCTGTCATTGTCGATCCGAATCGAGATATCGAGCCGTACATCCGCGCCGCCGAAGAAGAGGGCGTGAGCATCACGGCGGTTACTGAGACCCATATACACGCCGACTACCTGTCTGGCTCGCGCGAACTAGCCGCCGTTACCGGCGCGCAACTCTACCTTTCAGGCGAGGGCGACGAGACTTGGAAATACGACTTTGCGCAGGAGTCGGGAGCCAAGTTGCTCAAGGGAGGCGACTCCATTCGGGTGGGTGTGATCCGGATCGACGTCTTGAAATCGCCTGGCCACACCCCCGAACATATCTCCTTCGTCATCACCGATGAGGCCAGTTCTATGGAACCGATGGGCTTCTTCAGCGGCGACTTCGTATTTGTGGGCGACGTGGGCCGGCCAGACCTCATGGAGACGGCTGCTGGGTTCGCAGGCACCATGGAATCGAGTGCTCGCGAGCTTTTCCGCTCCATCCAAAGCCTCGCCTCGTACCCCCCGCACCTTATGGTCTGGCCTGGCCATGGGGCAGGCTCGGCTTGCGGAAAGGCGCTTGGCGCCGTGCCCGTCACCTCCCTCGGCTACGAACGACTCACGAATTGGGCACTTAAAGCTCACAGCGAGGATCTTTTCACCCACGAGGTTCTCTCCGGCCAGCCCGAGCCGCCACTCTACTTCGCCCAGATGAAGAAGCTGAACAAGGAGGGCCCTCCTCTCCTCGGCGGCTTCAAAGTTCCGCAACGACGCCAAGACGAGGAGCGAATTGGCGAGATGATCGAGAAAGGCGCCGTTGTCATCGACCTTAGAGAGCCAGAAGCTTATATGGCCAAGCACGTCCCGGGGACGCTGCTTATCCCGCAATACAGGAGCTTCATCACGTGGGCCGGCTCCATCGTGCCCTATGGCCGAGATATCTATTTGATAGGGCACTCCGAAGTCCAAATCGAGGAAGCCATTCGTGATCTTGCGTTGATCGGTCTAGATCAGGTCGTCGGTTGGTACGGAGAGCAGGCACTGGACCATTCCGGTCCTCTGGAAACCACCGATCAAGTTCATGCCAAAGACCTTTTGACCCCGTCCCCTAACAGCACCGTAGTAGACGTGAGGAGCCATATGGAATGGGAGACCGGCCACGTGGCGAATGCCGTCCATCTACCTCTTGCCACTCTCGCCAAGAGAGCAATGGAGTTGCCAAAAGACCAGAGGCTCATGGTCCATTGCCAAGGCGGAGTCCGCTCCACCGTTGCCGTCAGTCTGCTAAAGAAGATGGGCTTCAAAAACGTAACAAACGTCATCGAAGGATACGACGGTTACATCGAAGCGCAAAACCAGAGCGAGCTTCAGCGATTTTCGCCCGTATAAGAACCCTCGCGATGCAGAGGATGTCCAACCTGTTATTGCCGCAAGGATTGTGGCTAGGGGGATTCAAACGTGCCTGATAACCAGAACGAACAAGTCGACGGATTTTCCGACAATATGACGCAAGAAAAGACGCCAACCCGAGGAGAGCAAGCCGGCATGCCCGGCAGCCCCGATCCCGGAGAGGCACACAACGCCCAAAAGCCTCTCAGCCCCGAAGAGTATGCCAAGCTCAAAAAGGAAGCTGAAGAAGAGAACGCCAACGACAAAGGCTAAAACGAGGAGGCTCCCAATGGAAGTACGAGAGATCATGACAAGTGATCCTGGCCTTTGCCGCCTGGATCAGTCGATAAGAGAGGCCGCCGAAATGATGGTGGAGTGCAACTGCGGCGCTATCCCCGTGGTGGAAAACCTCGAAAATAAGCGAATGGTCGGCATCATCACCGACCGTGACCTCGCTGTTCGGGCGGTAGCCCTGGGCATGGACCCAAATACAACCCGAGTGGCTACCTGCATGTCCGTCGATATAACTCACGTTCGGCCGAGTTCGACCGTTGAGGAAGTTGAACGGATCATGGAGAATCTCCAAGTCCGACGCGTTCCCGTGGTGGACGAGAATGACGTTGTATGTGGCATGGTCTCCCTGGCCGACATCGCCCTGACACGTCCGAACGGCAATGCTGCCCAATTGGTTCAGGAAGTCTCCAAGCCAAGCCAGGAAGCCCAACCCGCTTACTTGTCGTAATGGCGGGGGCAGCCTAGGAGAATGTTGGGCCAAGGGTAAACGTCCTTGGCCCAACTCCTTAGGGTGCCGAAACTTCGGACTTCGAATCGGTCCTATCCTGCGCCAACGCACCCAAAGCGACCGCGCCAAGCAACAGGCCGAAATCTCTCAGAGCTATGTCGTAGAACGCTCCCGTCGAGATCAAGTTGAGAATGATTCCGCCGAGCCACAACGCCACCACGTACGCACCGATTCGAGGCTTAACCGCAACCAAAATCCCAGCCGCGATCTCGACCACGCCCACGACCCTCATGAAGGTCAAAGCAGGAACGTAGTGGGTAACAAACGGGGACAGATACTGCTCCCAGTTCGTGAGGAAGTTAAAGAACTTATCCGCTCCGGCGGCGATAGGAGCCACCGTGAAAGCAAGGCAGAGGATCCTATAAGCGTGGTAAGCGCCCGTAGGAGTGGCACGTGCCACCGTTGATGGATAACCGGACGTGACTGCCATCATGCACCTCCTGCGCAGCAAGCCGCGCTGATCAAGTTGGCATTCGATTGCTCTATTACTTAGAGCGGCAGTTCTTAGGATTAGTGTTCCTAGCGCCGCTTTGTTTGAACCAAAACGGCAATGCCGCCCAGCTCAGTTTGAGCCGAACAGGCGTCGACCGGTAGAGGGACCGGATCAGTGGACAGGGTGCGCATCCCCTTTTCCAGCCATTTACCATTTATCGAGCGTCAGCGAGATCCCGGATAAGCTCGAAGAGCGACATCGGGACCATTTACGATTTACCATCTACCATCCACCCATTTTCCATTTACTCTCTCAATGCCAAACTAGCGTAGGAAGAACCGACCCTATGAACTTGGACGTCACCTACCCCCGCCGCAACACCACTCCCTGCAAGGTCGGACCGATTACAATGGGCGGCGGCCACCCCGTTGTCGTCCAGTCCATGATCACCGAAGAAACGCGCAATATCGACGCGTGCGTGGAGCAGATCATAGGTCTGCATGAAGCCGGGTGCGAAATCGTCCGCGTCACCACCCCAACCCTCGGCGAGGCCGAGTGCCTCGAAGCCATCCGAGCCAAAGTCACCGAAAAACACGGCTACGTCCCCCTCACCGCCGACGTCCACCACCAAGGCTCCGCCATCGCAGTAGAAGCCGCCAAACACGTCGACGAAGTCCGCGTCAACCCGGGCTTGTTTGTATTCAAACGACACGGCACCAGAGCAAACGACGTCGGCTCTCAGAACGCGGAAAACGCCGCAACGCCGCAACGCCCCAACGCCGATTCCGGTCTCAAGGCCCAAGGCTCAAGGCTCAACGCCGATTCCGACGATCTCAAGGCTCAAGGCTCAGGGCTCAACGCCGATTCCGACGATCTCAAGGCTCAAGGCTCAGGGCTCAACGCTCCCCCCCCTACAGACCTAAGAGGAGAATCCGGCGAAGAAATAGACCGCCTCAGAGCCGAACTAGCCTACGGCCAAACCGAATGGGCCGAAGAGATGGCGGCCATCGAAGACAGCTTTGTCCCCGTGATCGAGGCGTGCAAAAAACACGGCCGGGCGCTTCGAGTTGGGGTCAACCACGGTTCTCTCTCGGAGAGGATGCTCGTCACTTACGGCGACACGCCCGAAGGCATGGTCCAAAGCGCGCTTGAATACCTAAGGCTCTGCGAGAAACACGGCTACACCAATCTCAACATCTCCGCCAAAGCCTCCCGCGTCCCGATCATGCTGGCCGCGAACCGCCTCCTCGTCAAGCGAATGGACGAGATAGGTATGGCTTACCCCCTCCACCTTGGAGTCACGGAGGCAGGCGACGGCGAATATGCACGCATCAAGTCCACTGCCGGCATCGCCACCCTCCTTAGCGAAGGGATCGGAGACACTATCCGAGTCTCCCTTGCCGAAGACCCCATCAACGAAATCCCCGTCTGTTACGACATCCTCCAGGCCCTCGGCCTCCGAAAGACCAAAGTCGAATACATCGCCTGCCCCTCCTGCGGCCGCACCAAGTTCCACCTACCCCGCGTGCTCAACGAGGTCCGAGACGCCACTAAGCACCTCGTTGGCCTCGACATCGCCGTCATGGGATGCATCGTCAACGGCCCAGGCGAGATGGCCGACGCCGACTACGGCTACGTCGGCGCTGCCGGCGGCAAAATCACCCTTTACCGAGGCAAGGAGCCCGTCAAACACGGCATCCCTCAAGAGAACGGCGTAACCGAACTGATCAGCCTCCTGAAAGCCGACAAAGTCTGGACCGACCCGCCCGAAGGCGCCGCACCCCGTCGAGAACTGACCGCACTAAAAACAGTCTAAGCGGTCAGAGCATCCTAAGCTTCACCAATTCAATATCGATCCGCACGATCTCCGAGTGAATCCGCTCACGCGCCTGCCGCGCCTGCCGAATCTGAACCTCGAAAGCAAAGTGCAAGTCCCCCGCCTTTGGAAGCTCCCTCGTCAACTCCGCCTCCACACCTACCGCGTCTGACTCGAGTTCCACCAATCGCTGCCGCCGAGCGATCAAGGTCCGCTCAAACTCCTCCAAACTCCTCGCACGAGCAAAAGGTGTGGCCAAATGATGCCGGCGCCAATACCAAGCCGACGCCGGCCCAATCGGCATCACGGTAGAGAGGAAGCCGAGCGGAATCGGTAGAGCCCAAAGAAAGAAAAACGCCGGATAAGCCGACGCCAAAGGGTAGATCGCCAGCACGTAAAGGACAAAGTCGACCATCCCAAATACGACCGGCATCTCCACCCGCTCGTTAGCCACCCCCGGTGGATACTCGCGGTAATGGGGGTTCCGAGAGGCGCGATCAAGCGGCAAAGACTCCACGTATCCTGCTCTCGCTGAGCTAAAGGGACCTCTCATGGAAAGTACCGCCGCCTTTTCATCTTACGATTTGACGACAAGAACGAGTTACCCGGTCTAAAAAAACTCAAGGTCTGGACACTTCACAAAGGACCGGCCGCGTAGCTACAAACCGCGATCCCGACAACTAAAAACAAGATTGTTCCGGCAGCCATCATCCAGGCCAATTGGTCGAGCGATTTTTTTGCCATCGCCCTTTCTTCCGGAGAAAGCTCTTCCAATCGCCTTTCAACCAGGCTCAATTCGGGCGTCCCGCCAATATTGAAACGCTTGGCATGGTGTTTCAGCAATTCGAGAAGCACATCCTTTCGCCGCTTGATCCACGACGCAAAGAACAGACTTAGCAATTCAGTCAAACCCCACACCACCGCGCAAAGGAGTGCAACGAGTCCGGCTGCAGCCACTAAACGAAGTCCAATCATGTAGTGCTCAGTCTGCGGCTCATTTCCCAAACCCCAAAGGCGCCATCGCCTTATAAAGCCAGGCCCGCGCCAAAGGCACTTGGTCGAGCGCGTGGTCCCCGCTTTCCGACTCGCCCGGCGTGACCACATTACGACCAAACATCCCCCACGGCCCCATCTGAACAATCTGAATGTAGGACCCGCGATTGCTATACGGAATCCCGGGCTGCCCAGGAACCGCGATCTGGTCCGAAGCCAGATTCCAACCGGAAGGGTCCGTTCCTAACCGAGACAAGGCCTTATCCCAAGCCGCTCGGCAAACCTCATCCACAGTCCTCCCGCGCAAATAATTCACCTTAGTTTTCTTCTCCAGCGCTGACAGCATTACCGAAGGCCCCGCGGCAACCGCAAATAGGCTAGGGTCTAAGAAGTTGCCCGTTGTTTTCAAGAAAATCTCCTCTCGCAACGCGGACAACCATGACGAATAGATCTTCGCCCCAACCGACCCGTCCAAAGCCCACCCTTCGTAAGCACGCGCCTCCGCCTGCAGGAGCTCGGGTCCGGAGTAAATCGACCGCTTGAAATACGGTCCGAAGTCCCTAAAACTCTCACTCCGCCGCGCCAAGGTCCAAGGAACCATCTCCACATCGCGAGGCGACAGCGACGCCTTCCCTGCTGCGGCCACCACCTCGGCGTTCCGAAACACACGCCCCCAAGCCGGAGAGTCGCCGTTGGGCCACCAGGCGGCCGGCTTGTTGTTCCAGTTCGCAATGATGCCACCCTTCGGATTCCGCACATGCGGCATCTCGTCGAAAGGCACCATCCCCCGCCACTCAAACTGCGGCGCCCCGGGGGTGGGGAAGCGCGGATCCAAACCCGGAGAACGGAGCGGGACCCAGCCTACATAGTGATAGCCGGCATCGCCTTGCGCCGTCGTGTAGAAGAAATTGAAGTTCATCTTCGCGCCCGACATCGCCTTCTCTGCATCGTCCGCGCTCCGCGCGTGATACAAATCAAAGACCGCGTTGATGCTGCCCAACTCAGACTGGTAACTCGCCGGCCGCCGCACAAACACAGCACCTCCACTTTTGCTCGTCACCACCACCGGACCGTGCAGCGTTCTGAGCTGTAACACCGTCTGATCAGCCCCTCCCTTCACATGCAGCGTCCGCTCAATTCGTTGCAGCTTCCGCGTCTCAGTGCCATACAGATAGCTGTCATCTCCCGAGGTCTTGTAAAAGAACACATCGTCCGTATCCGCGACCCCGCTCGTCAGTCCCCAAGCGACATAAGGCGTGGTCCCCACGTAAACCCCTGGCATCCCCGGCACGTCCAGCCCATCCACGTTGATCCCCGGCGCCTCGATGGCCGTCTCATGAATGATCGAAGGCGTCGTAAAGCCCATCTGCGGCCCCGAAAGAAGCAGCGGATGCCCTGTGGCGGACCGTTTGCCCGTCACGATGAGTGCATAACTGCCCGCCTTAAACGGCGCCGCCCTCAACTGAGCCACCTTCCGGCTCTCTTCCATCTGCGCCAGCCTTAGTCCCGGAAGGAGCTCGAACAGGCTCACCTTCGGCAACATGGCCACGTGAGCGTCCGAAATGTTTCGATCGAAAGGCGGGAAAATAACTGGCCGGGTCTTGATCGTATCGTCCCCCGGGTAGACCGTCGGAATCGAGCGCGGATCGTTCTGCCACAGGAAGTCGTCGAGGATGTCCAGCTTGCGGTTCTTGGCGTTCGGCTGGCCGTCCAAGTAGGCCATCAAAGCCATGTTCCGAATTTCGCCTGCGCCAAAGCGGCCGAACTGCTGGAGGAGCAAAACGCCAACTGCCAGAGAGTCCTCCTTCGTCCAGGTCGCCACCTCGAGGCCGTTCTCCTTGTATCCGGATGGCAAAGTTCCTGCGGTCTTGGCCTGGTCGATGTACGCGTTAACGCCACGAACGTAGCCGTCAAACGCCTCCTTCACTTCGGGTGTAAACCGGCTGTACTGCTGATCGAGTTCGTCGTCGGTGTAGGAGACTGAAAGGGTCTCTTTGTCGGAAGCAATAAATTTCGCCCCAAACGCCTCTGCCATGCGCCCTCTGGCCACCCGCCGAGACTGCTCCATCTGCCACAACCGATCTTGCGCCGTTGCATAGCCCGCTTGAAAAAAGGCGTCTCCTACCGTCGCCGCGTGAATGTGCGGAACGCCGTACGCGTCACGCTCGATCTTGGGAGGGGTGCTCTGAAGAGCAAAGGCAACAGCCAGCAACAGCATGACGCCAGCTTACTGCGAGGGAGCACGGAATTCATTCCGCATCAGACTCGCGGAATTCATTCCGCGATGCCCAAACCAGCCTAAGGAAGGGTTCTTCGCCCGCCGCCGAGAGCCTTTCGATTAACGATCAAGCTGATCAAGAGCACAACGCCCCCAATAACGACGACCGGAACCAGGATCCCCATTAGCATTCCAAGCAGTGCCGACACTAGCTTCACCGCGACCCAGCCGACGACTACCGTGAGCAGGATGTAAAGGATGAGTTTGGTGGTTCCAGACATTTTTTGCCTTATTGCCGTGCGGTTCCGTGTACCCGCAAAGCTACTCTACACCACATCTCGGCACATCATTCGAAGCCTGTAGCCCACTGGGACTTTCGGCCCTTTGTGCTTATTGCGGGCCCGGTGCTCGTTGTCGGGATTCAGGATTCAGGATTCGAGATAAGCAGCATGTTAATTTCTAGGCGCGCAAATCGACAGAAATTTGCAGCCCCCTAGCCCTCTTATCTTGCATCTTGATCCTGAATCCTGAATGAGCAACTACGCAATCGCGGCCAGCAACTCCTTCGTCTCCACGAGCGCCGCTTCCAACGTATCCACGGCAAAGTGAATCTGCTCTTCGCTAATGATCAAGGGCGGCTCAAACCGCAACACACGCGGGTTGTTCAGCGCATAGGCGACACATAATCCACGCTTCAGCATTTGGGCGACCGTTAGTTCTCCAACTTCGTCCATCGTGAACTCCACACCCACCATCAAGCCGCGCCCGCGGACTTCGCCAATTAGATCGGAATGTCGGCTTTGCAGCGCACCCATGCCTTCCAAGAGTAGCTCGCCCATTTCCTTAGACCGGCTCACCAGCTGCTCTTCTTCCATGAAGTCGAGCATCGCCAGCCCCGCAGCACAAGCCAGCGCGTTCCCGCCAAACGTGGAAGTGTGAGCCATCGGGTTATGGCTGTAAATGTTCGTCCAGATCTCCTCTGTCCCCATGCAGCACCCCAGCGGCATGACTCCTCCGCCAAGGGACTTTGCCAAGGGCATCAGGTCCGGCAAGACGCCCTCGTGGTCGACTCCGAACATGCGACCCGTACGCCCAAAACCAGTCTGCACTTCGTCCGCAATCAGCAGGGCGCCATGCTTGTCGCAAGCCCGACGAATCTCGGTCAGATAGCCGTCAGGAGGAACCCGAATCCCGCCTTCCCCTTGAATCGGCTCAACAATGATTGCTGCCGTCTCCCCATCGATCGCAGCAACAGCCGCTGCTGTATCGCCGAACGGAACGAACTCGACGCCGGGAAGAAGCGGTTCGAACGGC
>JANYLD010000277.1 GCA_025363835.1 Armatimonadota bacterium | reverse complement strand
CCGAGGGCTTTAGCCCGACAAGTTACGCCGCCTCTGTTTTTTTCGCTGAGCTCTAGACAACTCAACATTGTCGGGCTAAAGCCCTCGGTCAAAGCGGCGCTAAAGCACCGCACTCCAAAATCGGATTTGCTCGGGTAATTTAGCGGTTCCCCGTTACTGTTTAAGGAGAAATTTCTGAGCGCGCAAATTCTTGATGGCAAAGCCTTGTCCCAGGCGGTTCGGGCGGAGTTGAAGATTCGGGTGGATGCTTTGCGGGCTCGCGGCGTCATACCGAGGCTGGACGTGCTCGTCGCCATTCAAGACCCGAGCAGCATCGCCTACGTGAACATGAAGCGGAAGTGGGCGGAGGCGATTGGGATTGAAGGGGAGAGCTTTGAGATTTCGGACGCCACCTCTCAAGACGAACTTTTGGAGAGAATCCTGAAGCTCAATGCGGACAAGCGTGTCCACGGCGTTCTGATTCAGCACCCACTGCCGAAGCATCTCGACGAGCCGGAAGCCCTCATGACGCTCGGGGCGGCAAAGGATGTGGACGGGATCACGCCGCAGTCTCTCGGCCGGCTGGTTTCAGACCTCCCTGGCTTTCGTTGCGCCACGCCCTTGGGGATCACCAAGATCATCGACCACTACGAGATTCCAGTGGAAGGCAAGCGCGCAGTCGTGATTGGCCGAAGCGTGATCCTCGGCAAACCGATGGCGCTCATGCTGCTCCAGAAGAACGCAACTGTCACCATCGCCCACTCCAGGACCCAGAACCTGCAGGACCTTTGCCGCGACGCGGACATCTTGGTGGCAGCGGTTGGTAGGCCTGAAATGATCAAGGGGAACTGGATCAAGCCGGGGGCGGTTGTCATTGACGCCGGCTACAACAAGGTTGAAGGCCGCAAGGGCGACGTGGGTGATGTGCATTTTGAAGGGGCCGCAGAGGTCGCCTCGTGGATCACTCCCGTTCCCGGCGGCGTGGGCCCGATGACGGTAGCCAGCCTTTTAAGCAATGCAGTCGAAGCCGCGGAAGCCACGTTGGCGTAGAGCCCTCACCTTTGTGTCCGTCTTGGGCTGTGGATACCTGCTGGTTTGCTTGGGTCTCGCCAAACTCTATGTCAGCCCGCTGCGGACCAAACCACCGACACTCAGGCTGTTCAAACGAGCGCTCCTGGATGAAAAGGAGCCCATTTGGGTTTCTCCGGGGCTCCTCGCGGGCAAGCCGAAGGGCAACACGCTCTATGTGATGGTCCACGGCTACGGCGGCGGCGTTGGGCATTGGTCCGAGCTTGGGAACGAGCTCGTGGCGAAAGGCTACGAGGTTGTTTTGCCCGAACTCTGCGCACATGGCGACAGCCCGGATAACTGCTGCGGCTTTGGGACGAAGGAATCACAGATCATCGTCGATGCCACTCGCTGGGCTCGCGCCAAATATCCTTCTCCGCCACGCGTGGTATTGATCGGCGTCTCCATGGGCGGCTCCGCCGCTTGGCTGGCGACCGCCAAAGCGCCAGACCTCTTTGACGCCATTGTGACCGAAGGCGCGTTCGCTCGGCTGGACGACGTGGTAGACAACTGGTTCGATGCACGCATACCGGGTGGCCACTTGATCTTTTGGCCGGTGAAGAAGATGGCTGCTCGAATGGCCTGCATCGATCCTTCAACCGTTAACCCGGTGGAAGCGGCCAAGCTTTGGCACGGGAAGACGGCGCTCGTGGTGCATTGTGCCGATGACCGCCTGATGAAAAAGTCTTATGCCATGGACTTGGCCAAGGCTTCAGGGGCTGATACGTGGATCATTCCAGGGGCGCAGCACGCCCAAGGGGCGTCGACCATGCCTGACGTATACTTGCGCCGACTTATGGCCCTGGCCGATTAAGGGAGCGGCTCTAAATCGGGCTCAACCCATCCGCAGCGCGCCTCCAAACTCATAATTCGGTCCCGCGAATAGTAGCGGAGAGTCGTCTTCTTATCCTGGAAGGTCTCGATCACGGAGTTGACTTTCTCATAGTGTTCCAAGCCATCTAAGCCGCGCACATGGCAGGCGATCATCCGCGTCCATGCGATGGTGAGAGTGTCATGGTAACCGCCAGTTGGGGTGGTTTCCACGCCTCGGGCCTTGTTGAGCGCCTGAATGCCGGATCGCATGCGTTCTGAAGCGCATTCGGGATCGGTGATGCAGAAGTAAGCCGCGGTTGACAGGTGGTCTCGGTGGGTCCAGTCGTGCTCACCAAGCAAGGTCTGCGCTTCGAAGCCTTTCGCTAAAGCCTCAACTTCTTCCCAAGAAGCAAACGGGCCCTGTCCCATGCTCTTGTTTTACTTCAAAGGGCGTTGGGCTTACGGCGTTGCGGCACTAGGGCATTACGGCGCTTCCGGCTTGCGACTTTCCGCAGCTTGGTTGCGGTTTACCCAACCAAAACTAGCTCAAGGCCGTAAAGCCGTAACGCCGTAACGCGGTAACGCCGTAACGCCGTAACGCCGAGCATTCCCCCTCAAGCGGAGCGCCGCTTTCTAGAGGAAAGCAGCTTGGTCCGATCCCGATATTTGTTGACCGTTCGACGTGCGACGATCACCCCCTTCTTGGCAAGCAGCTTCGCGATAGTCTCGTCTGAAAGAGGGCTGGACGGGTTCTCGGTCGCGAGAATCTCCTCGATCATCTTTTGAATCCGCAGAGCGGGCTTGAAGAAGATGTCGAACGCAATGATCTCGCCGTTGGCGATCTGGACGAACTTGTCCATCGTCGCGCGGCTCACGGTGCTCTCGTGAAGCGAGAGGTCGCCCGCCATCTTGCACCGGGTCAGAGACTGTAGAAATTGGTATTGGCCCGTCGCGACAAAGCCGGATTGATGCTGGATTAGGTATTCGCCGATCCTCTTCATGGTCTGGCCGCGCTGCTCCACGCAGGTGATGAAATCGTTAGCGCGCTGGACCGCAGCCCCAATATGGCGCTTCTCGTCTTTTGGAGCGTTACGCTGAGCTTCGAGCTCTTTGAGGCGCCGGCTGTACGCTCGGCTAATGCGGAGCGAGGTGGGATCAGGCCCGAGAACTTCGACGCTCCACCCCTGATCCGTCCGGGTCAGCTTCAGATCAGGAGTAATACCGACGGAACGAGGCGAATGGTGGCCGCCATGGTTGGCTGAGTAGTTCTCGCAAGGAAAAGGGTTGAGGGAAAGGATCTCCTCGAAGGCGGCTTCAACAACTCCCGGCAAGACTCGGTACTTCCGCGCAATCGGCATTGTCTTGCGGGCGACGAAATCGTCCATGGAGTCTTTGATGATCCTGCGGGCGAGCTTCTTTTCGAACGTGTCTGCATCGCGCAGTTGGAGCAGAAGACACTCTTGGAGGTTTCTAGCTCCAACACCGGCAGGCTCGCAAGACTGCAATATCTTCAGGGCGCCTTGTGTTTCTTGAAGCGATGAGCCGCTTGCCAGCGCGATCTCTTCAAGCTCAACGGTTAAGTAACCTTTTTCGTTGACGCATTCCACCATGTATTCGCCAAGAGCACGGTAGCCCCGAGGCATGGCGGGTAAAAACTGGGCTCTTAAGTGCTCGTGGAGCGAGGTTTGGGAGGCGGCGAGGTCGGTCCAATCGGGCGGGTCCTCATCGTTGGGGAGGCTTCGCTGGAATTCAAAATCCTCGCTGCAAGGCCTTAATTCGTGCGGCGCGACGGAGCGCAGAATGAATTCTTCGGAAAGAGGTTCTACATCATCCTGCAGACGCTCCAGAGCCGGATTCTCGTTGAGTTCCGTCTCGATCGCCTGCTCCAGTTCCACCTGGCCCAGTTGAAGCAACTGGCTGCCCAACACAACGCGCGGGTCGACGCGGATCGTCGTAGTTGTTTCTACTCTTTGATATTGGCCAAGTCTTTGGGTCACGCCTTACTTCTCCACCGCTTCAAATCATCGGTAAGTAGAGCCACTTAGCTCCCCCAGCAAATTTGCGTGGGAGACACTCCGTTACAGGTAACAGGCAAAGGGTGACGGGCCGGAGCGAGGGAGTTCTTAAGCTCTTAATTCGCTTGCGCGAACGTAAGACTGCAGGATTTCCGGAATCCTCACGCTGCCGTCCGGCTGTTGAAACGTCTCCAAAATGGCTGCAAATAACCGGGGGCAGGCGAGGCCGCTGCCGTTCAGAATATGCACGTATTCGGGCTTTTCACCGGCGGTCCGTCGGAAGCGGATATTGGCGCGGCGAGCTTGGAAGGCTTCGAAGTTGGTGCAACTAGAGATTTCCAGGTATCGGCCCACACCAGGGGCCCAGACTTCTATGTCGTAGGCTTTAGCTCCCTTGAAGCCCATGTCCCCGGCGCAAAGTTCGATCACTCGGTAGTGAAGGCCGAGTGCTTGGAGAACGCTTTCCGCGTCTACGACCAGCTTCTCCAGCTCGCCATAGCTGTCTTCTGGCTTGGTGAACTTGACCATCTCGACCTTGTCAAATTCATGAATGCGGAGGAGTCCGCGTGTATCCTTTCCCGCCGCCCCTGCTTCTTTTCGGAAGCAACCGGTGAAGGCCGCGAGGCTGATGGTGAGATCGTCGCCATTTAGAATCTCGTCGCGGTAAATGTTAGTGACGGGGACTTCAGCTGTGGGGATGAGATAGAGACCGTCGGTGGTCTTATAGAGATCGTCCTCAAACTTGGGCAGGTTTCCAGTGCCGACTAGGCTCTCGCGCAGGACGACGTAAGGAGGATAAATCTCCGTGTAACCCCGGGTGAGTGTCTGGTGGTCGATCATCCAGTTAAAAAGGGCGCGTTGCAGTCGGGCTCCCATGCCCGTGTAGAGAATGAAGCCACTGCCACTGATCTTGACTCCCCGCTCGAAATCGACGAGCTTGAGCCTGTCAGCAATCTCCCAGTGCGGTTTCGGCTCATAGGCAAACGTTGGCTTGTCTCCCCAAGTCCGGATGTCAACGTTATCCTCAGGGGTCATGCCGTTCGGCACGGACTCATGGGGCGGGTTGGGAATTTCCAGCTCGAGCCCCTCCAACCGCTCTTCCAAAGAGCGGGCTTGGGTCTCTAATTCGGGAATCTTGTCCTTGAATGCCTTGGCTTGAGCCTTTGCAGTTTCAGCTTCGTTCTTCTTGCCCTGAGCCATGAGCTGGCCGATCGACTTACTGATCCGGTTGCTCTCCGCGTTGGCGTCATCGAGCTCGGTCTTAACCCGCCGCCACGCCTCATCGATCCTAAGAGCCTCATCGATGGGCGCATCAATGCCTTTGCGCGCGATGGCTTTCTTAAGGGATTCGGGGTCTTTGCGGATCAGTTGGCGGTCGATCATTCAGCGGAGTTTAACTTGCTTGGCTTGCTTGTAGGGTCGGTAAATCGTAAATGGTAAATCGATAGAGCGGAGGTAGGACCGTCCGGTTCAGGGCGTCTGCTCGCCTCATGCATAAGATAACGCCGCTTGATCGCCCGTCCGGTCTGTAAGGATTCTGTACTTGTCGGAGTGCCCATGTTTAGGTCTGCAACCTGCCTCAAGCTGGATTGTGGTGAAATCGTCCCGAGCGATGAGGCTACGGATAAACTTCCGTCAACATCGGAAACCGCTCGACAGATATAAAAAGGTCTGATGGCATAGCGCCTACAGCGCGGGCAGAGGCCATCAGCGCCTCGGCCCCGGATGGCGTAACACAATAGGCATGCGACCCGCCGATGTGTATGGATTTCTTAGAAAAAAACGGGTAAACGCCCTTCCGCCACTTTCTTTTGAATCGCCCGTAAGACGGCTTACCGAGATTGACAATGTCGCCTTTACCCTCAAGTAAGGGCAGTTGAGCCACGAATACCGCATCGTGCTCAAGCACGATGCCGGGCTGTGCCGACAGCAAAATCTGCCGCCACACTAGAAAGTGCGACACAAAACAGGCAACCACGCATCGATAGTCCGCGAAAGTGGTTTGAATTGGCCCGGAAACAGGCCGTTGGATTCCATTTCGGCCTGAAATGAGGACGGATCAGCAGCTTCGAACTTGCAAACGTCGACTCCATATTGCCTGCCACTTTCGATGCACCGTTCCGCCGCAGCGACCGAATCGCCTATATCGCAGACTGTAATAACGTAGCCCTTCATGTCGCGTGCCCGCTCAGAATACATGCAAATAAGCCGTCTGCTTGCCTGGCGGTTAAGTCCCACCCGTCCCAGTTCCAATCGGCGGACGAAACGCGGAGTTGCGAGTACAGGTGGAATGCAAGCCGGCGTGACCGTCCAAACGCCCTAACGCGGTAACGCCCAACGCCTCCCCTCCCTCCCTCCGTCGATTTACGATTTACCATTTACGATTTACGATTTACGCTCGCAAATCGCTCGCACCTTTTCCACAACTCGCCCCGTCCATACCAGCGGTTGGGAGTTGATCCCGGCTGTGTCGAGCGGAACCGAAGAGCCGGTTGGCACTCCAAGAGACCTCTATTCCAGTCCTGGAATGGCAATTAAACAGCAAAAACAATAGTCTCGTGCCCGAAAAATTACTGGGTTACGGGGGGAAAGTCCTGCTAGAGGGGTCCTTTTCGGCGGCTGCTTGTGCATAATTGGTGACGGTACAGCACATTACTGGGCCAAAACCGATTGCAGGAAGCTACGGCCAGGCGAGAAACGCCCGAAAGGGGACTGGGATCTCATAGGGAACTCAAGGAAAGTTGTGAGGACCCGGACCTTCGACGAAGGCCTTTCGATCCGAGCTTATGCCTCTTGCGACGGAAATCTAAAGCAAGGAGCACACACACGGATATGACGCGAACATTTCGTTTAGCGCTTACCGCAGTTCTGAGCCTCGCCGTGGTCATCCCGGCGATCGCACAGGACAATTTCCCGGACGTTCCGGATAACCATTGGGCTTACGAGGCGCTTAAGCGCATGAAGTCCGAGGGTCTTCTGGTTGGCTATCCGGACGGGCTTTTCCGAGGTAACCGACCGGCTACCCGTTACGAGCTCGCAGTCGCAGTGCACGCAACCTACGTTCACCTGCGCAACATGATCGACAACCTCAACAGCCAGATCGCTGCCATTCAGGATCAGCTGAAGAACACGGCCTCGCAGAGCGATCTGCAGAACCTTAAGACTGCTCTGGACGCACTCCAGAACCAGGTTAATGCTCAAGGCCAAGACATCGCCGACCTCAAGAAGATGTCCTCCACGTTCGAGAAGGAGCTTGCTTCTCTCGGCGTTGACGTTCAGCAGATGAAGAAGGATCTCGGAGACCTCGCGGATCGTGTTACGAACCTCGAGAATCGACTTCCGGTCGACATCAGCGGCGGCATCGACTGGGTTGGCCTCTCCGGTTACGGCGACAGCCGCTTCGGCGGCCGATACGGCGTTACCGTTGACGCACGGCCGACAGGCGTTGGCCGAGGCTCCTACTCAGGAGTCGAAGTCGGTGGCACTCGCGACCTTTCCTTCCTTCACGAAGCGGCTCTCACGCTGACTTCTGCGAAGAAGACTGGCCCGCGATTCCGATTGACCACCGTCGTGGGCGACATGCTTAGCGACGGCGGCATCAACTCTCCTAGCTTCACTGGCTTGTCCTCCCAGCCGTTCGGTAACCAATCCTTGACGGCTTCGGGCGCCGCTTTCAGCGACACACAAGGCGAGACCATGTATGTCCAGAACGCGTCGATCGCATTCGACACCAGCGTTTACGGACTTGGCTTCGGCGTTGAGGCTGGACGGGTTGGCTACAAGATCAGCCCCTACATCTATCAGCGACCCGACACCACCCCGTACTTCGCCAATGATCGATGGGATAACGGCGAGTGGAGCATGGACGGCGCGATCTTTGGATTCAGCTTCGGCACCGCCAAGCTGACCATGTTCGGCGGCCGCACCTCCACCCAGCAGTCTGGCGCTGGTAACAACGGCTCGGTTAACATCCAGCCGATCGGCGCAGGTCGGACCAACATCGCAAACGTGTTCCCTGGTGGAACCCGCCCGATCGGTCTGAACCCCGGCGAGCTTCTCATCAACCAAGAACTGGGCTTCAATTTGACCCTGCCGATCCTCAAGAACGGTGGAATCAACTTGGCTTACCTGTTCCTGGACAGCGACAACATCAACAACGGCCTCACGAAGGGTCCTGTGAATAGAGTTGCTGTTTTGGGCGTAGACGGCCACTTCAGCTTCGGTAACTTCCTAGTGAATGCCGGCTACTCGAAGTCGGACCTTGACTACAATGCCAAGACTCGCCAGACTAAGGACAATTCGGCCGCTAACGCCAGCATCGGGCTAGAGTCCGGTCGATGGGGCGCTTCGGTCGGCTTCCGCAAGATCGATCCTCTGTTCGCCGCTCCCGGCGACTGGGGCCGCATCGGTCTGTGGTGGAATCCGGTGGACATCCAGGGCGTGCAGGGTTCAGCTCACCTGAACCTCAGCAACGACATCAGACTCGTTGCCTCTGGAGAATCCGACACGGGTACGCAGGAGACTGCCTCCGTCCTGTCCCGCAAGGACAAGATCAGCAGCTTCAAGGGCGGTCTTGAGTACAAGATGGCCACGAACTACAATCTCTCGCTAGGCGTGGAGATGGTCCGCTGGTCGCTCGACAAAGCCAGCCCGCTGATTCCTACGGGATCAAACGGCGACATCATTGAGCGCTGGTATGACCTGGGATTCGGTTGGTCGCTAAGCGACAACTCGAAGCTCAGCTTCATGTGGCAGGTCAGTGATTACAAGGCAAGAGAGGTGCCGAACTTCAATCTTCCGTTTGGAGTCACCGGTCCTCAGTCCGTTGCCAAGGGTGGCCTCATCACCACCCAGCTCAGCGTCAAGTTCTGAACCTGACGTTCCAGCAGATTCAAGGGGTCCCAGCCGCGAGGCCGGGGCCCCTTGGTCGTTTTTGGGAGGATTGTTCGATTGCTCGATTGCTCGAGTCAGGATTCAGGATTCAGGATTCAACTGTGACGAAGCGTGGCGCATCTCGCATCTCGCATCTCGCATCCGCATCTCGCTTTCTGCGAAAATCTGGCCGCCGTTCATCCGTCCCTTACAGATGGAGATATGCAAGATATGAACACGAAGAAAGTTAGGGCTATAGCCGTGGTTGGCAGCGTTCTCGCCTTGAGCGCTCTGGGAGCTTCTCAGGTGGGAGCACTGATAAAAATCGCGGGGATCGGACTGGTCGTGCAAAAGTTCGGACCGCAGATCAACACTACGTTCAACAAGCTGGAAACCCACCAAGACAGGCCGTCATCGTTCACCAAAGTGGTTCCCATTCTAAGCGTTGGAAGCCGCCGCGCGATTGGCGCTGCGCAGGTGATGGGTCCGCAGGCTGCAGTCGATCAGGTGAAAGCTGTAGCTGAGTTGGACCAAGACGCTTTCGGCAAGGAAGTCAAACTTCAGGCGGTGATTCCGATCGACAGTAATGGAGTCAGCAACATTCACCGAGTCGAGAATGTGGGGGTAAGCGGAATCGTTAGCTTTAGGGTGAAGATTTAGGGAGCGGCGTTGCGGCGCCTGGGCGTTTTGGAGATGCGGCGTTAGGGCGTTAGGGCGGCCCTGGGGTGCAGGTTGCGTTCGGCCGCTGCCGCATGGCCAAACGATGCACCACCGCAACGTCGTCGCCGTAAAGCCGCAACGCGGTAGCGCCGTCACCCCACCTACATCTTCAAGCCGCAGTATCCGGAAAGAGACCGCAAGTCATCCATGAGGGCTGCAAACTGCTCCGGCGTAAGCGACTGCGATCCGTCGCTCAGGGCAGCGCTTGGGTCCGGATGCATTTCGATCATAAGCCCGTCCGCGCCGGCCATCATCGCGGCCTTGGCCATCGGTGCGACGTATTTGGAGACGCCGGTGCCGTGGGAAGGATCGACGATGACTGGCAAATGCGTGTGCTCCTTGAGAACCGGTACCGAGGATAAGTCCAGGGTGTTTCGCGTGTAGCTGCGGTCCAGCGGCATGATTCCTCGCTCACAAAGAATCACATTCTTATTTCCGTAGCTCAGAACGTATTCGGCGGCGAGCAGGAATTCGTCAATGGTGGCCGAGGGCGACCGTTTTAGAAAGACCGGCTTGCCGCTCTTGGCCGCTTCAATCAAAAGCGGAAAGTTCTGCATCGACCGGGCTCCGATCTGCAAGATGTCGACGTAAGTGGCTACCAAGCCGACCATGTCTCCGCTCATGACTTCGCTAATGGTGACAAGCCCCAAGTCGTCTCCGACCTGCTTCATGATCTTAAGCCCTTCCTCTGCTAAGCCTTGGAAGGAATAAGGCGAGGTTCGAGGCTTGAAGGCACCGCCTCGAACAATCCGTGCCCCGGCGGCTTTTACGTGCTTTGCAGATACATAGAATTGATCGTAGGACTCGACAGAGCAGGGGCCACCCATGACGACGAAGTGCCCAGGACCAATTTGCACCCCCTTCACCTCGACGGTGGTTTTTTCGCGGTGGAACTCGAGGGAAGCAAGCTTGTAGGGGCGGCTGGTCTGGGTGATCTTACTGACGCCGGCAAGCGTGCTGAGGGCGGCTTCGATGTGGTCACGCTGATCAGCCGTGAGCGCCGCAGGAATACCGATAGCCAGCCTGTCCTCACCAGGCAGCACGAGCGGTTCGACTTCTTGCTGCCTAATAACGTCGCAAACCGCATCGATCTGAGCTTGCGTGGCCCCGAACTGCATCAGGATGATCATGTGGGCCTTAAAGGGTACCAGCGGACGCTCGGGGATGATGATGTGGTGGGGTGATGAAGTGATGATGTGTGGGGCATGGTGCCGGAACTGAGAGTTCAGATGGCTTCGGCCACCGCAGCCCCCTTCGCGTTGTCCTGAATAATTCGGGACGGAGAGTGAGAAGGGTTGGGGATTGGGGTTCCGGTCCCTTTCGTTCCGAGGCAGTCACTTCATCACTTCATCATCCGGAAGAAAGGCGCCCAGCATCCCTCCTCCGGGCCCATGCATTCGGTTCTTGCGGTCGGCGTCGCCCGATTGGCAATCGTGGTTGTTGATTGCGAAAAGTATCGCTTGAAACGTGCTTCCATGTCCAAATTTCGAGGGCAATACTGCATTGGTCGCTTCGAGAAATGGCGGCCTCGGAAGGCACCATAAGCCGCCACATCACATCATCACACCATCACCTCATCATCCCCAACGCATGGCAATCACCGACACAATTGAACGAGAGCTTCGCGATGTCAATCGTGAGTTGCTCGACGAAAACCGGCGATTGAAGGCCGAGTTGGCTGCGTTGCGCGGCGTTGATGGAGACGGACAGGTTTCCTACTCGGAGCTTTTGGCCCGCGCCGAGCGACTCAACATGATCATCGAAGCCACTCAGGTCGGAACCTGGGATTGGGACCCCTCCACGGACTTCGTCTCCTGGAATCAGCATGCCTTCGCCATGTTTGGCCTCGAGCCAAACGACGCACCCACGTCTTTCGCTAGGACTGCCGATAGAATTCACCCCGCCGATGCGCCTTTGGTGCGGTTGGCCCTCCTCAAGCATCTGGAGCGCGGTGAACGATTCGGCCTGGATTTACGCGCCCGCCAATCCGATGGCTCCTATCGATGGGTTCACTGCTGCGGCCGAGCTTTGCGAGATCGCCGCGGCAGACCGAAGCGGGTGATTGGCTTGCTGCTTGACGTGGATGACAGAAAGCAGGCTGAGATCGGAGCGATTGGTTTATCCGAAGAGCTGAACTTGCAGGTCACGTTACGTGACCAGGAACTTCGACTCGCGCGCCAAGAGCTCGAGGAGTTTTGTTACGCGGTTTCCCACGACCTCAGAACGCCGCTTCGAAGCATCAACGGCTTTAGTCACGCTCTCGAAAACGAATATGGCGACAAGCTCGATGCCATGGGCCGCGACTACCTGCAGCGAGTGCAAAGGGCCAGCGTCAACCTTGCCGACTTACTTGACAGCTTGCTCGGCATGGTACGGGTCAGCAGGGTGGAAGTCCATCCTGAGCTAGTCGACTTGACCGCCCTTGTACATGCGGTGGTCGCTGATTTCAAGGAGTCGGATTCAACACGTCATGTGGACGTTCAAGTGGCTGATAACCTGGAGGTAATTGCCGATCCCAGACTTCTCAGGCTAATGGTGACCAATCTGATCTCCAACGCCTGGAAGTTCACGTCCACAATTTCAGAAGCCCGCATCGAAGTCGGCGAGCGCGACGAAGTCTTCTATGTCAAAGACAACGGCGCAGGCTTCGAGATGAAGTACTCCGAAATGATGTACAAGCCGTTCCAAAAGCTCCACTCCTCGACGCGATTT
This sequence comes from Armatimonadota bacterium, assembly GCA_025363835.1. Classification (GTDB taxonomy): domain Bacteria; phylum Armatimonadota; class Fimbriimonadia; order Fimbriimonadales; family Fimbriimonadaceae; genus JANYLD01. The sequence goes on along the minus strand of JANYLD010000277.1, from coordinate 27,066 downwards.
ACAGGAACTGGCATCGGTCTCACTTTGTCCCAACGAATTGCCATGCGCCACGGTGGAACCCTTTGGGGAGAGAGCCAGGGCGAAGGGTTCGGAGCAACGTTTTACTTCAAGCTGCCACCCCTTTCAGCAGACGCCTTCGGCCTCCAGGCCATTCGCCGCAGCCAGCCCTCGCTTCCCATGGGCTAGGCATCTCACCTTCGCAAAAATCCGGACCCGCGATCCTCCGTAACCTCCGCGTCCTCGGCGTGAAAAACCCGATGCTTCCAATCACATCATCACATCATCACATCATCACATCATCACATCATCATCCCCTACGGGTGCTACCCTAACAGCCATGTCCCCGACCAATTGGCAGCGGTTCTTTGACGCGCATGCTCCGCGATACAAAGAGAACAAGTTCACTCAGAACACGCTCGCCGAAGTCGATTTCTTTCTGAGCCTCTTTCCTCTGGCCAAGAACTCTCGAATTCTGGACGTGGGGTGCGGCATTGGGCGGCACTCGATCGAGTTGGCAAGGCGAGGCTTCAAAGTGACTGGGCTAGATTTGTCCTCGGGGATGCTGGACGTGGCAAAAACTGATGCCATAAAGGCAGGGGTGGAGGTCGAATGGGTTCATGGGGATGCGACTTCGTTTCGCTTCAAAGAGCCATTCGATGCCGCTCTTTGCGTTTGCGAGGGGGCTTTTGGACTTATTGGGGCCGAGGACGATCCTGAAGAGCACGACCTCAAGGTGCTCACAAGCACCGCGAAAGCTCTGAGGCCCGGTGGCGGCTTCCTCCTGACCGCGTTGAACGGCTATGGCCCCATCCGCCGCTTCAAGGACGAGAACATCGCCAGTGGCGCTTTTGACCCGGCGACGATGATTGCCGAGTATGAAGATGAATGGGAGTTGCCAGAGGGCAAGACCACCTTGGTTGTAAGGGAGCGGCTCTTTATTCCCCCGGAAGTGACACGGATGATGCGCGAAGCCGGCTTTCGAGTGGATGCCGTCTACGGCGGCACCGCCGGCAACTGGGGCAAGCGTCCGCTGATTCTGGATGAGATCGAGGCAATGTATGTTGGAGTTAAGGGATAAGGCTCAGGGCTCAGGGCTCAGGGCTCAGGGCTCAGGGCTCAGGGCTCAGGGCTCAGGGCTAGGAAAAGGGTGCCTAAAGAGCATGCCCAATTGCTCGAATTAGAATTGGCGTAAAATAGCTGTCCGAAACGAGCGCGAGTGGCGAAATTGGTAGACGCGCTACCTTGAGGTGGTAGTTCTCACAAGGAGTGAAGGTTCGAGTCCTTTCTCGCGCACCACAAAGCCGGCGCAGACCGTGGTCTGCGCTGGCTTTTTTCTTAGGCCGTGAAGCCCGGAAAGGTCGGCTGCAGGCCCGGAAAAACCTGGGTCGAGGCTTTGTTTTGAAGCCGCTTGGCCAAGATTTCCGCGAGGACGTTGCGGTAGTCGGTGGTGACCTGAAGGTCGCCGGGACCAGAGAGTTGGTCGTCGTTCAGACCCGGCCACTTGGTGTGGACGCCGGGCACGGTGCCTCCGCCAAGAAGGAGCATCACGCTGGCGTGGCCGTGATCGGTGCCGAAGCCGTCGTTCTCATGCACACGGCGGCCAAACTCCGTTTGGGCCACCACGGTGACGTGCTTCATGCGTGCACCAAGATCAGTGGCGAAGGCGGCCAAGCCTTTGGCGATATCGTCGAGCTGTGATGCGAGAATTCCTGTTCCTCGACCCTGGGTCACATGGGTGTCCCAGCCGCTTTTGTCTAGGCAAGCGACCTCCAGCCCCACATCGGACTTGATCAACTGCGCCACTTGGCGCAAGCCCTGGCCGATGTCGCTCTGCGGGTACGGGGAGGCTGAGCCGGCGGGCAGGGTTTGAATTTTGTCCAGCGCTTTGAGAGTCTGCCGGCCAGCCTGAGTGAGCGGGTCTCCTCCATTCGCATACAGTTTGTCCAGGGCGGCTCGGAAGCCGGCATCGCCTTGCAGCTTGAAATCATCCAGTGAATCCAAAGCGAGCGCATTACTTGCTCCGCGCAGGGAGTCCGGCATCGTGCCGCCGATGGCGACGGCTCTCAAGGCGGAGTCGTTCACCACAGAAGAGGAGATCAGGTGGCGGGCGAGCCACCCGCTGGCGTCGCCTGGCGCGGAGGAGGCGAGGCCTCGCTCCATGGCATACATCGCCTCAAAGTGGGAGTGGGATTCGTCCATCGAGCCAATAGCGTGGATGAAGGCCATTTGCCCTTCTCCATACAACGGCATCAACGGGGCGAGAGCGGGGTGGAGGCCGAAGAATCCGTTGAGATCCAAGGTCCGGTCTTCCTTGTGAGCGGAAGCGTCATTTGGACGGGCGATGGCCAAGGCTGGACGGGCCTTGTAATAGGCGTCCTCGCCGTGCGGAACAACAATATTCAAACCATCCGCGCCTCCTCGCAAGAAGACGATGACCACCGTCTCACCCTCCTTTTGCTTGCCTGTCCTCAAGGCTATCTGCCCAAGAGCGGACTGCTTCAGGGCCAAGGTGTACAGGGCCAGACTGGAACCCACCAAGAGCCCACGGCGGCTTATCTTTTGCGACTGCGCGTAATCATCGCAGCTCCACCATTCAGCTTTCATCGGATCATCTCCATTGGAACTCCGGCGAGGCGAGGCATAGCGCGGCCGCCTCGGGCGTATTCAAACCATTCACCGTGGGGCCCAGCAGATCATCGGCTCCCCCATGACGGCCTAATATCTCTTCAATCGGCTTCCGGGAGGCTTCCATCCCAATGTTGGTGCCGGCCAATTTTCCGCCTGCTAGAGCAAGTGCAAAGTTCCACCGCCCTAGCATCGAGCCGGACCAGGCGGCAGCCTTTTCCGGATAGCCATCAGGCATCGGCCAGAGCTGAGGACCTTGGCCCATCCTCGTAACGTGGTCAACAACGGCTTGTCCGCAATCCGTGTTGGCGTTCGTCGCACGCAGGGACGAGGCGACGAAGTCAAGTGGGCGCTTAGCGATCGGGGGAGCGGTCAAAAGATCCTGGCTGGTCAAGAGCGGCCGCAGCATTTCGCGCAGGTCGCCTCCTGAAGCCAAATAAGCGCTACTCATCCGATCGATCCAGGCAGGGTCTTCTTTGCCTAGAAACTCGCGGCATAGCTTGGTGGACAAATGCTTCGCGGTGGCCGGGTGCTTGGCGAGAATATCTAGGACTCTCTCGCCGTCCCCTTGCCCACCACCGGCCGGAATCGTCTGGCCCAGCACCTCCTTCGAGCCGGCGTCATGAACATCTGGGTTAAACCGGAACTGGCCGCGCGGGTGGAGAAAACGGTCTTCAACGGTCCATCCGGTCAGGCACCGAGCCACTTCCATGACATCTCGCTGTGTGTAGCCACCATGAACCCCAAGCGTGTGCAGCTCCATCAGCTCGCGGGCATAATTCTCATTCGGCACCCCGCTCTTATTGGAAGTGTTGTCGAGATAGCCGAGCATCGCTGGGCTATGGGCGGAGGCGCGGAGCACGTCCGGGAACTTCCCTAACGCGTTGGCGCGAACCACTTTTCGAGTGTCTCCCGCCAGTCTGAAGGCCGAGTCTGTCTTGAGCGCGTAGATGTTGAAGTGATTTAGCCAGAAATCGGTCATCCGCTCAAAAAGCTGGTTGCGTCCGTAAACGGCGCAAAGGAGATCCGCACGCTGAAGCTCGAAGAGCACCTGTTCCTTATGGATATCCTCGATCTCGTCGCCTTTCATGCTAAAGATGTCGAGGCCCGCAAGCAGCAGATCCAAGCGGACGTCTTCCTTCTGTTCTGCGGCCAACTGCTCTGCAACAAATGCCCCCTGGCCAGCCGCAGCCACCCGCGCAATGTCGCCCGGACGCCCGCCAAAACCCAAGCGGTTAAGCAGGCGCACCTCCGGCTCAACGTCACGTGGCGGAAGCGGCAGAGCCGGATCCTCTTGGACGGCATACCGAGCGGCAAGAGGGCTGCAGCCGCCCAAGGCAGCTATGCCCGCGCCCGCCAATCCAAGCTTGAGGACATCGCGCCGATCCACTTTCAGACCTGCCCAGCGACAGAAACAAGGCGAAGCGCCCGGGTTCCCGCGCCAACACCCATGATCAACATGACGGGAGCCACGAGAAACCATCCGAATACCGGAAGGATTCCTGGAACGACCACCAAAGCGGCGCCTCTCATCAGAGCTGTGTAGGCAGAAAGATGCGGTTCATGAGCCTGGATGCGTCTCGCCATCAGCATTGCCAGTCCGCTTCCGCCAAGAGCGGCAAGGGACAACACCGAGAGGACAAGCAGCCACGTAATCGCCACGAATACGGGCTTGTGCACTTGCACGAGCACAATGGCCACGATTACGGTCAGCACCGTCAACACGAGCCCCCGCACGCCCACCGCCATCGGTGAACGGTCAATAGCAGCGGCGGCTTGTTCCGCGCGGGCCGGAAACAGGAGTGAGAAGGCGAGTAACGTAGCCCAGCCCGTAAGACAAACGCCGACAAGTAAGGCGACGATGCCCAAAACATCACCGAACGTAAACACTGGAAACCTCCAATGCGGCTGAAAAACCGCCGTAACGCTCTAGTCTTGTGCGGATTTGCCAGCAACGCAAACCTAAGGGGACCATTAGCCCATGCCGCTTACCGGTCAAAATACGGGCATGCACATCGCACGGATGCTTATCGCCCTTACAGGGATGTCACTAGGAACGCTCGTTATGGCAACAGACCGGACAGTTCAGGTCACTTGGGGGACTGGCCAGCACGTTACGGCAGTTTTTTCCTACCCTCCTAATCAAGGCCAACTCCCCGTGGTCGTCATAGCCTCTGGCCGGACCGGCGGTATGGATGCCAGCGTGATTAAGGGCTTGGCGGGCAAGGCTGTCCGGGATGGCCTCGTCGCGGTGAGATTTGACTATAGCTACTTTGCATCCAAGAAGGAGCCGAGCAAAGGGCTAGTGGACGAAAGCGACCAAATGAACGCGGTCATTAACGAAGCGCTCAAAGACCCGAGGGTGGATCCAAAGAGGGTTGTGATCGCAGGCAAGTCGCTCGGCTCGGTTGTTGCACATCGAGCGTTTGGCGCGAACGCCACCTTTCTTGGCGAGGTGCTTCTCACTCCCGTGATTCCGACTGTGGAGGATGGCCAGAGGCTTTACCCGAACCTGCCCATCGCGGGGCGGCCAACGGCGGTCGTTATCGGGAATACCGATACGGAGAATGCGCCATTGGGCGTTGTATACAACTACCTTAAAGATGCTAGCCGAAAGATCATGGTGGACATCGTAGCGGGAGACCACGGGTTCGGCATCGCAGATACGACGACGGCTGCCGGAAGACGCCTCAACGAGGCCAACGGGGACGTGGCTCTCGAAGTGGCCGAGTACTGGGTACGACAAATCGCCCACGTTGCACCCCCCATGCAGACCAGGGTGACGACCATCAGGGCGTCGGCCACGGGCAAGAAACAAACAGTGAAGAAGAGGGCCGCAATAGAAAAGTCCCCACCGGCCTAGAACCAGCGTTCCGGGTTCTCAGCGATCCTGCCGATAATTTTATTGCGAGCCAAGCGAAATACGCGACGCGCGCTGTCGCTCAAATGGCGGACCTGTTAATCCTCTCTGCGGAGGCGAGATAGGGTCCAATGACAAAGAGGACTCACATGAAGAACGGAATCAGAACTTGGTCTGCCGGAATCTGCACTCTAGTGCTGAGCGCCGCACTGGCCGGCTGCGGACCCGGAGCAGTTCAAACAGTAGCAAAATCTGCCCCAACCGCCTATCCAGCGCCTGAGATTCAGATCGTTGCTCAACCAGTTCTCGCCTCTTATAATCAGAGGGCAAGTTCGAAGTCGGCAGAGGAATACACCTACGCCGCGGATAGCACGTACAGTTCTAACCGACACCGCCGCAAGCACTCGCGCCACAGAAAGGTTTCAAAAGGCAGTGCATGGGGTCCCGACCAGGACCTGGGATATATGGCCGCAGACGATCCCAAGCTTCTGCAGGCTGAGATAGCCGCAAAAGAGCCGCACAAGGAAGATTGGAAGCAGTGGGTAGCTCCCCCGGAAAAAGCGCCTGATGGCCGATAGGCGCACATTCTACATGGTTAGTCGGCGACTTTGGAACTCGCAACCATGCCCTCGATCGACGGGCCTCTCACACTGCACGTTTTCAGTTCAGCCTGCCGATTAGAGTCTAATTCGAGCCACTCCAGCGCTCAATTTCTCCAGCTATGTGTTCTTCCTTGATCTCGTTGGACGGCAACGTGAAATTGTTATCGCTCGCCAGCGCCATAGGGTTGACCTTGTAAATCGCGTACCCAGTCCGCACGACGACCGGCGTTAATTCAGGTGGCAGCTTCACGGGACCCTTCGCCCTAACATAGAAAACGTATTCGGGTGTGTTCTGCAACCCCAACTTCAGGCTTTCCGCGGCAGCTTCCCTTCCAAAATCTTGCATATCTCTAGCTCGCGTGCCCCCTACTTTGGCCGTAAGGTCGATATTGGCGTAAGGACCATTCTTGAGCAGCGGTTGCTGGGTAGGAATAGTGAACAAGTCGTCCGACAAAATCGGACGCTCCAGAAGTAACAGGCATCCAAGATGCATCAGTGGCGGATTCCAGGCGACGGCGTCAAAGGCGTGGGAATCCTTATGCCGCGTTACGAGCAGAATGGAGCCGGCAGGGACTTGGCGAAGGTCCGCCAAAACCTCCTCCTGTCTCTCGTCCCAAGCGTTGTAGTGAATTGCCGTCGTTGCCGCTCTGAATCCTAGCAGAGCGAGAAGGCATGCGCCAACGGCGGTGCCCTTAAAGCCTTCGGAGGGGACGAGCATAGAGAATCCCACGATCGTGAGCACAAGCGGAATGCGCGTGTCTACGTTCATTGCCTGCTTAAAGCCAGTTGGACAAACGAGGAATAGAGCGGTAAGGCCAACAAGGCAGATGACCATTCTCGGCGCCAGGCGGACTTTCTTTGCGAGGAGAAGCCAGCCAATAAAGAGGACAATAAGTGAACCGAATAGCGTGTCCCACATCCCCTGACCAGTCTGCAGTGTTAAGTGGAGCAGTCGGAGCCTTTGGAGGAAAGGCCTAAACTCGGCCTTGCTCGCTTCTCCCGTAGTTGGGCTAACGAACACAAAGGCGGCGAGCAAAATGAAGAAGGGAGCACACACGACGGCGAGGTCCTTCAAAATTTCATTCTTTCCCGATTTCTCTGCAATCCAACCGCTCAGGTCATAGGCCAAAGCGCAAAACACGTAAAGGGCCAGCGCAACGAGGTGCGAAGCGAAGAGCCCAATCATGAACAGACTTTCGATGGCAAGTCGCTTCCCCACTGACGACTTCTTTTGCTCCACGTGAAAGGCGAGGGCGAGGAGAATTAGGCCGAGCCCAAATAAAAAGTTGATGAATCCGTAAGCGAGGATGCGATTATAAATCAGCAATGCAGGTATCAGAGCTAGCCAGGACCACTTCCCGAGCAGCGCTCGATTGAGTCGCGCTCCCCCGTAGATGGTGAGGCCAAACACGAAGGACAAGAACAACTGTCCCGCAAGTGTTACGGGCATGATCTTCGCAAGGGGCACCATTGCAAGGTCGAATGCCAGATTGGGAAGGAGGGCCCAATGCGGGTGATAGAACTGTGCATAACCTGGAATCTGCATTCCGTGGGCGAGGATGTAAATCCGGGCAAGATGGTCGGGATAGTCGACCGCTGGCAGCACCGGGACAAAGATTATTGGGACGCAGGCCAAAAGCCAGGCCAACCACAGACCCCACACCACGGCCCGATCAGAATTGACCGCCGCTCTTAAAGCCTGAGGCAGGGCGCGCGGCCTAGTTCGATGATCCGATTCAACGACACTCATAGGTTCACAATCAAGGAGATAATGCCGTTGCCGCCCGAAGAGCGACAAGCAGAACTTTCCCTAAGACCACAATAGAAACGAATTGTGCCCAACAACTGAGCCAAATAGCGTTTTTTCAGTCATCTAGGAACATATGCCGACATGACGTTGTACGGAATCTGCCCTGTCTATCGAATCCTTCCGGTTCTTGACTGACTCGGGAGGGCTCATCCGATTGGAAGCCCCAATGTCATACTTTAAGGCATGACCCAGCGCCTTCCCGAGTGGCTCACCATTCGGCTGCCTCGACCGGACACCATCAAACAGGTTGAGGAAATGATGAGGTCCAAGAACCTCCACACGGTCTGCGAGTCTGCTCGGTGTCCGAACCTGCCGGAGTGCTGGAGCAAAAAAACCGCGACCTTCATGATCTTGGGAGACACCTGCACGAGGAGCTGCGGCTTCTGCGCCATCAAAGTTGGAAGGGGCCTGCAAGTGGACGCGAACGAGCCGGAAAACGTTGCCAATGTCACGAACGATTTGGGTCTGAAACACGTGGTCGTCACCAGCGTTGCCAGGGACGACCTGGCCGATGAGGGCTCGATGCAATTCGCGGAAACGATCAAAGCTTTGCGCAAGGTGAACCCCCTCACGATCGTCGAAGTGCTCACCCCTGACTTCAAAGGCAAACGGTGGTGCATCCAAAACGTGACCGACGCGAGACCGGATATTTACAATCACAACATCGAAACCGTCGAGCGATTACACACCGTGGTACGCCCCCAAGCAAAATACGAGCGAACATTGGGCGTGCTTAAAACGGTGAAGGAACTGGACCCCACCATCCATACCAAGTCCGGAATCATGCTCGGACTTGGTGAAACACGAGATGAAGTGGTCAAGACCCTGGAAGATTTGCGCGAAATTGGAGTGGACGCCGTGACCATCGGCCAATATCTGAGGCCGACCATGAAGCACCTACCCGTTAATACCTTCATCCACCCGGATGAGTTTAAAGAGTACGAGAAGATCGGCGGGGACTTGGGCTTTGTTTTCGTCGCGAGCGGGCCGTTTATCCGCTCTTCCTACAACGCAATCGAGTTTTCCAAGAAAATCATGGCCGATCGCTTGCAACAGCTTGACGCCCAAGCCGTCTAAACTCGCGACGACAGGAAGAAAATCCGTCGCGCATGGATAGGTTCGCAAAAGTCTTCTTCCGCCTCTTCCGAGTGGCGATCATCCTTTTGCCTCTGCTGATTGCCTTCAGGGGATACATCTTCCTGCGTGAATGCTTCCGGATGCTGGCCGCTCCCGGTACAGGCATCGATTTCACGTACCAGGCGCGCAAAGGCGCTCTTCTTCACATCACTGCGCGGAGCTACAACTTCCTGTGGGAGAGTGGGACCTTGCACGTGATCGAGCCGCGATTGCAGGACGTTAATGGCAGTTTGCTGGCCGACGCTGCGTCGGCGCGAATCACCGGGTTGCGGCTCGGCGGCAACGATACGATTGATGCCGTCGTTCGCAACTTTAATGGCCGGCTGGTACGCCTCAAGAACGGGCATTTCGCTCTTGAGGAGTACCTGCCCGAGCAAACCCCTCAAACCCAGAACCGTCCTTACCGCGTCCGCATCGATGGTGCGAACGTAGTTTATGAAGACCTCTCCGGCGCCAACCAATTTGAGCAGCGCGCTATCAGCAATCAACTGATGGTGGAGGGGTGGGGACAAGATTGGGTGGCGTCGGGGCAATTGACGATGCCGGGCGTTGGAATAGCGGATGCCGCAGTACAGCGGTATAAAGGCTCTGGCCTACTGATCTCTTTCACCGCGTTGGTCAGGCCCTTGACCTGACCAACGCGGTGAATCATTTCAGGACGACGCCTGAGGGACGAGGGTTGGGAGCCCTGAAAAATGTCACGGCGAGCAAATTCATCGCTCGAGGGCCAGTGCGGCTCTATATTCCCGATAAGAAGCCTTGGCTCATGGCCGCTTCTCTAAATGCTCGCGGCACAAACGTTATCTATGGCGGAAAGGATCGCTTCGATGCCGCTGATTTCAATGGACTGGTTACCGGCAATGGAGCAACAGGGACGCTCGTGTTGACTCGGGCCGGGGGCAGCGCCAAGTTCGTGGGCGCGACCGAATGGACCAATGGGGCCCAGTTTGCGGGAACAGTGACCGCATCCATCGCTGCAAAGAGCGACATCCCGGAGTCCATTGTCAAGTTTATACCGGCCAACTTATCCTTTTCTGACTCCAGCGGACAAGGGTGGTTGAGCTACGACAAGCTCGATGGCATTCGCTACGACGGTAGCTTGCAGGCCGCTCGCCTCACTCTGGGAGGCCAAGGCGTTACATCAGCGCACGGTCTAGTTCGGGCCGGAAGTGGCCTCGTCCGAGTCGAGGGGGCGAGCGGAATCTGGCAGGGCTCGCCGTTCACGGGCTCGATCGCCTATTACCCCACCGGCCAACGGATCATGGGACAAGTTGCGGGAGGCAAAGTGGAGTTGGCTTCCCTTGGCCGAGCCGTTCACATTCAGGGTCTTTCCGGGTCGGGCGACGGGGTTGCCATCTTGAGTGGGACGGTCAATGCTCCTACTGCTAGCTTTCGGGCCTCCGGCAATATCGCCTTTCAGGCGAAGAGTGCTTCCAAGACGCTCAGAGGCACGTTCGAGGGCGCTGGATCCTACGCCAACTCAGGGCTGAACTTGACCACGCTTTCAGTCAACACGCCAACTGGGACGGCTGCCGTGACCGGGCACGCGAACTCCAATGGACGGCTCGCTCTGAAGCTCGCCGCGCGCGGGATCTCGTTGGCCGCCTTCTCGCCGTCTCTCACGGGAACCGGAAGCTTCAGCGGCGAGGTTAGTGGCACGCCCACAAATCCGGACCTTAGAGGCAAAGCACAGATATTGGGCCTGACCTTCGGCCAACGCTTTATACCGTTCGTCATTGCCGACCTGGACCTTAACAAAACTGCTCTGAAGGCGACAGGCCTGCAGGCAGTCCGCGGGGCGGCTCAGGCCTCGGGAAACCTGAGCTATGCTCTTGGAAGTGGGTCTTTGAACGGTAGCTTTTCTGCCGCAAACTTACCGGTTTCTGAACTCAGTAACCAATTATCCGGGATCGTTAGTGTGCCCAAGGCGACTCTCGGCGGCACCGTGAAAAACCCTATCGTGGACGCTTCTTTGGAGACCCACGGCCTGGTTGTGGCCGGGCGCCCGATCGGCAAGGGGCGGGCAACCCTCGCCCTTCGGGGAAATGATTTTAAGATTCCCGAGATTCGGGCGGACTTTGCGGGCGGGACTCTGGCGGCCTCAGCTTCGGGCAACATAAAAAGCAAGCAAGCTCGGATCGAGCTCTCCGGCACCAACATTTCTCTATCGGACTTGGCCCCCGAGCTCAATAAAACGGCGAGCATCGATGGCAAGGTTGCCGGGATTGCGGTTGTCACCACTTCGGGCGCGGAGGTTCGCTACGCGAACGCTAGCGGAAATCTTTCCGACGTGGAGATCAACCAGACCTTGGTCGGCAGCGGCTCGTGGACAGCGGGGATGAGCCCTAAGGGCTTCTCTGGCTCTGCCCAGATCGGAACCCTCGAGCGATACCTGGACCTCAGCAACCTTGCGGTTGACCGGGACGCGAAGTCCATTTCCGCCGATTTCACCGCCTATCACATCCCTCTTCAGGACATTTACAGTGCGGTTCAAAGGTACATCCCCCCGCCCACCAGCGACGTCGAGTCTCGCCTCTTGAGAGTCGAAGGAGTTTTCGATGCACAAGCCTCGATTTCGGGCCCGCTTCAAAAACCGGACGTTAACGTCAATACGCTAGACCTGACCGGGCTCAATCTGGAGGGTCGCGATCTGGGCGCGGTCAATACGAAGTTTACGAAGAAGGGTCCGCTCTGGACGGTTGCTCAGCTCCATTGGCAGGGCCCGGCAGGCGTGCTCCAATCCTCGGGTGTCGTCGACGAGAACGGCGACGTCAAGTACGACGGTGACCTCACCAACGTAGACCTGTCTCTCCTCTCCATCGCGGACGACAATCTCACACGCGTGAGCGGCCGCGCAGGCTTGTCGTTTGCCGTTTCGGGTCCAACTAGGAGTCCGGTCGTCCAGGCCTCGCTCGACGCAAGCAGAACCTCCTTGGCCACGGATCCGACCAGTCAGGCCAAACAGCTCGTGTTCGGAATGGTGCTAGACACCATCAATATCAGCGAGTCGACTCCCCGCTCAGACGGAACTTTGGCGGGTGGAATTGAAGCGTCCGGAAAGCTCTTTTACCGCGGTTTTGAGGGCAACCTGACGGCACAACTACCCCTGAAATACCCTCTGACTCTGCCTCAAGGGGAGCCACTCTCGATTGCCCTTGACTTGCCGTCCAGAGAGTTATCGTCTTTGAGCGAGTACATCCCAGGAATAGACCTTGCGAGAACCAAGGGAACGGTCGCCGGGCATCTGGCTCTCACTGGCCCGGTCGGGGGCGCCAAATTGAACGGCCAGGTAACAGCGCAGGCGTCTTCATTCGCCCTCAAGAAGGTTCAAACGAGCCTGACCGACGCGACTGCGAAGGCAACCGTCGACTCGGACAATGTCAGCCTCAATTTCGACGCCACGAGTTCCCAGGGAGGAGCCGTCTCCGCTAACGTCAGGGCGCCCATCGGGGACGTCACGGATCGGATCAAGGAGTTGAGTTCCCGTGGAGTTCAGGCCCTTCTCGATCGGACGGTCGATGGCGGGTTGACCCTCCACAATTTTGGAATCAAGTACGACGGGGGAGACAACGGGCGCTTAGTTGCCACTGCCAACGCGAACATCAATGTGGCAGGGCCGCTTAGAACTCCGCAGATAACGGGCAGCGCTTCGATGAGTGGAGTGAACACCCTACTGCCCAGTTGGGACGTCACCACTGCTTCGGCGCCCGAATACGTGATCGATCCGCGCTTTAACGTGAAGCTGGATCTGACCGATACGGCGACGATCGCGACCAGTCTCGCAAGGCTCAGGATGATCGGAAACGGCGCCCTGACCGGCTCGCTGAACGCTCCGGCGGTCACCTCTGACTTGACCGTCATGGGCGGCACGATCAAGTTGCCGACTTCATCGGTTCGCATCGACCCGGGAGGGACTGTCAAACTCCGCTACAGGACTGACCCTAGCGGTGATACGTTGGCGAGCCTTATGGTCGATCTGGTGGGCCGTACGAGCCTTACGACTGCTGCATACGGCGACATCCCACAGCACTACGATATCACCCTGAACGTCAAGGGCGACCTCCTGCAGAATGGGCAAACGTTCATAACCGCTGAAAGCGACCCGCCCGGGCTTGGACAGGACCGAATCCTTGCACTCCTGGGCCAAGCGGACCTCATAGCCGCGCTCGCAGGAAGTGCCACCAAATTTGAGGCGAGCAAAGACTTGAGAAACGCTCTTGCGGGCTACGCGGTCCCCGCTCTGCTATCGCCGATCACGAACGCTTTCGCCAAGGGGCTGGGACTCGACTATCTGAACGTTGAATACGGGACATTGAGCCAGGTTTATTTGTCTTTCTCCAAGGACGTGAGCCGAACTTTGAGCCTGCAGGGGACGCGGCAGATATCAGAACCCCTTCCAGGCTCCAAGCAGCAATTCGACTTTCGGCTCGTCTATCGCCTGCCCTTTAAAGGCAAAGCACTGCGGAACACTTCGTTTAATATCGGCATTGACCAAGACCGCCCTTGGAAGGTGGGACTGCAGTATGGGTTCCGATTTTGAAAACGATACGGCCGCTCGCGCATCATATGCTTAGGGCAAAGACGCGGCGAGAAAAATTGCGAGGCCGTAGTAGTGCAATTCTTGCGAACCTGCACTCTCGTATGCCCACCTAGGAACCTTTTCAAAAGGTCCCCAGGTAAATTGCCGGGGAAGCCGCCTGCTTGAGCGTTGCGGCGTTGCTCGGCTGGAGGAGGAATCGTTTGGTTTTAAGGATCTGGATGATCGTTTCGCTGCTACTCACGGTGGTAGTGGCAGGAGCCCAAGGAACGGGCGTCATAAAAGACATCGTCGTTCAAGGCAATCAGCACGTTTCTCGTGAAGCGATCCTGGCTGCTATGCGAACCAAGGTCGGGCAGCCCTACGTTCAAGAAAGCTTGGATCAGGACAAGCTCGCGATTGAGAACCTAGGCTTCTTCCAGGCGGTGGACGTTCACGCCGAATCGGTGAGCAATGACTGGCGAGTCGCGGTAATCGTCTCTGAGTACCCGCAGATCAAAGAGATCCGGGTTACCGGAAACAAGGCGATAGCGACCGACGAGATCATGAAGGCAATTACGCTCAAGCCGGGGGACATCTACAACCTCAATCAACGAAATCCGAGCACCACGAACATTGAGAATCTGTATAAGAAAAAGGGCTTCTTTGCCCTCGTCGCAGACTTTGCTCCGCTCCAAGAATCACCCAATACCCTCAACGTTGCCATTACCGAGGCCTCCGTTGAGAAGATCAATATCGAAGACAAAGACGGGCGCACCAAAGAAAGTGTTCTCCGGCGTCTGATTAAGACCAAACCGGGCGATCCCTTCAACCTGACCAAGTGGCAAAACGATCTCCGCAGACTTTACGGGACGCAATGGTTTGAGTCAGTGGAAAGCCGCAACGACACGGGGAGCGATCCCGGCAAAGTGGACCTCACCGCGGTTCTGAAAGAGACCAAGACAGGGACGTTCAACATCGGTCTCCAGTTGGACCCGAGAAGCACGCTCGCAGGCTTTGTTAAGGTATCGGACCCGAACTTCAGAGGAACCGGACAGAACGTGGGGGTAAGCATCCTTCAGTCGACTCAAGGCGGCGGAACGAGCGTCGACCTCGACTACGGCAATCCCTTTATAGACCACCACGACACAAGCATGAGCGCGGCTCTGTACAGCCACGTTATCTATAGGTTCACGGGGACCGGATTCGGAGGAGCGGCGAACCCAACGGCGGGCAGGCAGTACATCGAACGCCGAACCGGCGGAGCGCTCGGCTTCCAGAGGCCGTTTAATGACGACACGACTTTCTCTCTCGGCCTTCGCAGTGAGACGGTCAAAACTGGCGACATACAGGCCACCAACCCAAATGACTTCATCAAGCAGGACGGCAACCTCAACTCGATAACGCTTGGCCTCACGAGAAATAAACGGGACACGGACATCGACCCCTCCCGAGGTGATTGGATCCACGCCGAAGCGCAGCCTGGCTTTGCGAACATCACGGAGGCCGGCGGAGCCGTTGGCAATTCGTTGCTTGGGCATTCGACGTACGTGAAGTCGTTCCTTGAATACAGGCGCTACTTTACGAAACAGCCGCCTCGCCTCAAAGATCTGGCCGAGCCTCGCCGAGTTCTTGCCCTGCGGGTTCGCTATGGCGAGATCAACGGCCGGGCGCCGTTCTTTGAACAGTTCTTCGCCGGGGGATCCGACACGTTGCGCGGCTACGACGAAGATCGCTTCTGGGGCAGCCAAATGTTCTTGAGCACGGCCGAGTACCGGTATCCGATCCAGAAATCTATGAATGTCATTGGCTTCGTGGATTACGGTGGAGCGTGGGGCGGCTACGGGACGGTGGGAAGCTTCACTCAGTCGACCAAGCCCGACCTTCATATTGGCTACGGCGTCGGCGTGAGCTTTCGAACGCCGCTCGGTCCAATTCGTCTCGACTTGGGCTTCAACGAAAAGGGTAAGAGCCGTACGCACTTCCTTATTGGGACGTCATTCTAAAACAAGCACTTATGAAAATCCAAAAGCTAGGCTGGATCCTTGCGGCGGGCATGGCGGGAGTCATGTTCGCGGGAGGTTTCCAGACCACCTCAACCAAAGTCGGCGTGGCCGATGTTCAATACCTATTTCAGAACAGCGAGTTCACGCAGATGAAACAGGGCGCACTAAAGGCGATGGGCGACACCCGTTCAGACGTCATTCAGTTCATTCGAACCTATCGAACGATCACGCCCGATCAGGCGGCCAAGTTTAGAACCCTGAGCTTGAAAGCCGACCCTACTCCCGCAGATAAGGCCGAGTTGGACAAAGTCAAATCCGACGTGATCGCAACAAACCAGGCGTTCCAAGCTCTGCAGACCAAAGCAAGTCCGACCTCGGACGAAGTCAGCAAACTGCAAGCCTTCAACGCTCAAGCCCAGCAAACGGATGCGATGTCGCAGCGCTGGGGCAAGGAGTTTAACGACGAGATGACCGCAGCCCAAGAGAAGATGCGTAACGACGTTCTTGACCGGGCCCAAGCCGCCGTTCAAGAGGTGGGGAAGAAGCAGGGATACACGGTGATCTTCACGGAATCGGTTGCCCCGTTTTCCAGCAACGACATAACAGCCGACGCGCTTAAGGTGATGAATGCAAAGAAGTAAGTTTATGGGAATCAGCAGTAAATTTGACCAGCTCGGGTGGGTCTTCGCGGCCGCAATCGGCGGAATCATGCTCGCTTCGGGCTTCCAAGGTCCAACGGATAAGACGGGCGTCGTCGACATCGGCTCGGTGGTTGACAAGAGCACCTACGGTCAAGCTAACAGCGCGCACTTCACCGCTATGAAGGCCGCCCGGCAAGGTCTCCTTGAGTTCGTCGATCAGAACGCAGTGCTAACCACCGAGCAGGCCCAGCAGCTCCACGACCTCACGGTCAAGGAGAATGCCACGGACGCAGACAAAGCGGCGATTACGAAGACCGAGGCGGACGTAACTGCGTCGACGAAGAACTATCAAGCGCTTTCCGGCAAGACCAACCTCACGCCGGAGGAGCAGACTCAACTCAGCGAATACTCTCACCGCGCGGAGGTCATGCAGCAAACCCAGCAGCGTTGGTACAACGAGTTCATGAGTTCCTTGCAAGACTGGAGCGATCAGAAGAAGCTCGATAGTATAAACAAGGCTCGGAACGCCGTTCAGACCGTGGCTAAGGCCCAGGGGTATTCGATCGTTTTCGACGAGAGCGTGGCGCCCTATGGTGCAAATGACCTTTCTGACGCGGCCCTCCAGGCCATGAATGCGCAAAAGTAATCTTGCTTTAGGAGCCGTTGTCTTGTTCGGCCTCGGATGTCGTCAGGCCACGCACCAGCGTGTTTACGTCGACTTCGAGGCCGTTCTCGCCTCTTATTCAGGGTCTCCGCTCCCTTCTCGCCCCGTGCCGCACCCACCGGTCGGTTTGCCCGCCAAGACCTTGAGCGTTCCTGCTGTGGCGCCCCGGACCCTCCTTGTCGAAGGTGCGTCTGCGCGGCAGGCAAGCGCTCTGCTGGAGCTCAATCGCCAAGCCGCCGTCCGCGAATTAACAACGCTGCTGGCCCAGCGTTATGTCCGTGAAGTAGAAAGGGCCGGACAAGCGAGAATCAAATCTCTGGAGCCTTCCAAGCGAACGGCTTATGAGGAGGCGCTGGCCGCCATTCGTACAGAATTCGATACCTATGCGCAGAAGCGTGGTGCAAAGCTGGCTCAATTGACTTCCCTTGTCGGCTTTCCGGACCCCAACCCGCTGTCGATACCGCCAACCGCAGCTGTGCCAAAGTTTGTGGAGGGGCGCCTTGCTCAAGCTGTGCAGCTCAGAAAGGACATCGCTGGGCTCGATGCGGACTATAAAGCGAAGTCCGCTTCCCTGCTCGCTGCAGCTGCCCAGAAATACGATACGGACCTTACGGAAGCGAATCTTCAGATTGAACAGGATCGGGCGGCCGCCTTTGCTCGCGCTGAACAAGAAGCCACCGCAGAAGCTGCCAAGTCCTTCAAGTTACTTGCGCCTCTCGTGATGAGCAGCGCCAAGGTTGATATGCCCGGTCAGCCCGCCGAGTCGGTGACCCTTCCTGCCGTTCCCGCCCCGATAGCGGCGCCAAACGTGAGAGAGCGAACACTGACCCTCGACCAGAGGCGGACAATTTTAAAGGATCAGTTGCAGATGTGGAGCGCGGTCAACGGATACCAGCTTTCCGACAGCCCGGATGGAGTTCCGAATGTCACGTTGGACTTTGTGAGATGGCGGAAGGAGCGGAAGCTGTGACCCTTGCGGAAGTTGCCATTCTGGTTGGCGGCGAGCTCAATGGCCCCGCAGAATTGGAGATATCCGAACCCGTTTCGCCTGAAGTCAAAGAGCTGGGTGGAATTGCGTTTGCAGAGTCCGAGAGCTACTTGGAGATCGCCGAGCAAGGCGGCGCAGTTGCGCTACTACTTCCCAGGAGCCTGAGGGGCAAGAAGCCGTTCATTCACGTCGATAACCCCAGAGCGGCATTCTTTGCTTTACTCCAGAGGGCTGAGCAGCCCTTGAGCCTTAACCCAGGCGTTCATGCAACCGCTATCGTCGATCCCACGGCGACGGTAGACCCGAGCGCTCAGGTTGGCCCCTATGCGGTCATTGAGCGGGGCGCTCGGATTGGAGCTGGTTGCCGGGTCTACCCTTTTGCCTACATCGGCGAGAATTGCGACCTAGGGGCGGGATGCGCTATCTTCCCCCATGCGGTCCTTTACACGAGGGTCCGGCTGGGAGAAAGGGTAATCGTTCACGCGGGCGCGGTGTTGGGCGCGGACGGCTTTGGATATGTTTGGGATGGGTCGAAGCGATTGAAGGTCCCACAAGTCGGCGCCGTCGTCATCGAGTCAGATTGCGAGATCGGAGCTCTTACTGCGATCGACCGGGCTACGGTTGGCGAAACCCGCGTCGGTCCAGGGACCAAGATCGACAATCTCGTCCAGATCGCCCACAACGTTGAGATCGGGTCGCATTGTGCGATCGCTTCCCAGGTTGGCATCGCAGGAAGCACCAAGGTTGGAGACCGGGTGATGGCCGGAGGACAATCGGGGTCCGCGGACCACATGGTGATTGGGAACGACGTCGTACTCACCGCTCGAGCCGCGGTGCTGCAAAGTATTGAGTCGCCGGGAGAATACATGGGCTTTCCCGCTCGCCCTAGCTTTGAAGCTAAGAAAGTTTTGCTTTTGACTCTAAAGTTGCCTGAGCTCTTCGCCCGCCTCAAGAAATTGGAAAAGCGAGCCAACGACCGATGATGAACCGCCTCACATTACGACGGGAGGTGCGGCTGTCGGGCCACGGCCTGCATTCCGGAGTCCCTGTTGACCTCATTATCGCGCCGGCCGAGAATGGCATCTATTTCAGACGTGGAATTCTCGCCGTGCAGGCGATCCCTGAAAACGTCACCGACACGCGAAGGTGCACTCGACTCGGAGAGATATCGACCATTGAGCACCTCATGAGCGCCTTTGCCGGGCTGGAGATCACCGATGCAACGGTAAGCCTCTCGGCCCCCGAGTTGCCAGCATTGGATGGCAGCTCGGCCGAGTATGTTGCGGCTATGGCCGATGCCGGCTTCGAGCCCTTGCCAGATAAGGAAATTGAGGGCCTGTTCAGCCGCGTCTTCATCCAACAAGAGTCGATCAAGATCGCAGTGTCCAAAGGGTCAGGGCACTGGTCGTACCGCTATGACACCGGGGAGCGTTGGCCTCAGGACATGATCTTTGAATGTGAGGACGTCGTCGACCATTACGCCCAGCAAGTCGCGCCCGCGCGCACATTCGCGCTGAGGGAGGAAGTCCCCCAAGCGCTCGCCAGTGGACTTGGAAAAGGGCTGGATGAAAAGAGTGTTCTCATCCTCGGGGACGACGGTTACGAGGGCGAGGCCCGATTTCCTGACGAGCCTGCGAGACATAAGCTTCTCGACCTGATGGGCGATTTGTACCTGTCAGGCGTGCCGGTGAAGCAGTTGAACGTGAGCGCGGAGCGCAGTGGGCATGCCTCGAATGTCAAGGCGGCAGCCATGTTGCGCCAGGCCGTATTTGGCACTAGTGGCTGAACTGAAGTTGATACTCGTCTACGCCCGTGCCCGGACTTCCGTCTAGCCATGCGGTGAGCCGCACGGCGTTGGGCGTGCCTTCCGGCCTGTTTTTGATCTTCAGAGACACCAGTTGAACCGCCATTTTCTTACCTGGCCGCAAGGCTCGCTGGTAAACCTGGTGGAGGGCCTCCTGGGTTCCTTGAAGGGGCATCATCGAATAGTCGTTGGCGGCCCAAACGAGCTCTATGCGATAGTCGACGACGTTCTTGTCCGATGTGTTGACGATGTCCGCTCGGCCAGCGACGCGTTTCACGTTCCCTGGCAGGGAAATCATGGTCATTTCTACGTTCTGCAACTTAACGGGAGAGTTCATTGCAAAGTTCACGGGGACGTTTGCGCTGCCCCGAGCTGGAGGCTGCGCGTTCGTCCAGTTTGCACCCCTGGCGTTTGAGACATCGAAGTTGTTTAGCCAGAACTCCTCGGTGTGATCGCGGAACTGCGGCTGGAAGACAAGTCTGGCAGGCGGAACGGTGGTGGAGGAGACCACAGGAGTTGCAGTTTGCTGAGCGGCTCCGCCGGTTTGGGCTACCGCTGTTTCGTTGGACTGATGGAAGAGGACAAAGTAAAGGGCGGCGCCGATCGCGACGGCGCAGGCTGCGCCTGCAGCTATTTTCAGAATGCCGTAGCGGTCAACTTCCGATTCGTCTTTTAGAAAGTCCAGATCGCTGCGGGCGCCAGGAGGAGGAGCGACCTTGCGGTCAAGCGGCCGCTTGCACCAATCGCAGACGGCGTCTGATTTAGTTTGTTGGCCGCACCAAGGACAGATAATCATGGTTGTTCACCGGACCGGTTCCGCGTCCGCCAATCTCTAGTATAGGGCAGCTAGCGTTTAGCTTGATAACGGTTCTGATTCTTGTTTCATTTTTTAGACGGCCGCTTTAGCGACTTTGTCACAAGTTCGTGCGAGTTCGGGAGTCGGGATTGCTCGATTTTTGATTGCCGACTGCTCGATTCAGGATTCAGGATTCAGGATTCAGGATTCAGGATTCAGGATTCAGGATTCAGGATTCAGGATTCAGGATTCAACTCTAGCGAAGACTGGCGCATAACGAATCACGAATCACGAATTCCGCATCTCGCATCTCGAATCCCGCATCCCGCATCTCCCATCTCGCATCTCGCATCCCGGCGTCGCGACCAAACCTAGGCGATGAGAACAGGGTCGCTTAACCCGATCCAGTCCACTGCGAGGTCGATTTCTTCGAACGTGCGCATGTCCGGAGGGAGGTTGTCGAGGATTTCTTCTCCGTATCGCTTAGTTTTCAAGCGGGCGTCGAGGAGGGCGATGATGCCTCGATCCTCGGCTCTCCGGATGAGGCGTCCGACCCCCTGACGCATCATCATTTTCGCGGCGGGCAGCGTGTGGCTTTGGAACGGGTCTTGGCCCTGGCAGTGCAGCCAGGCCATGCGGGCGATCGGAGCGGGGTCGATGGGGACTTCGAACGGCACGCGGACCACGGCGACGCAGGAAAGCGTCTCGCCGGGGGCGTCGAATCCCGTCCAAAAGGAGCGAAGGGCGAAGAGAGAAGAGTTGATGTCCTCAACAAACTTCTGTCCGACCGCGCCCGCGCCGGATCTGCTTTGGATGAGAATGGGCAAGTCTGAGGGGACGCTCATATAACCCATCACTCCTTCCATCTCCTTCCGGCTGTGGAAGAGAGCCAGCGTGCGGCCGTTCATGGCCATAATAATTCGCGAAAGCTCGCGGGCGACGGCTCGGTAGTACTCGTCCTCCAAACCCTGTTTTCTAGCGATGGTTGGATCGGGAATCGAGCCGGCCGCGGGAAGATAGAGGGCGGCTTGGGTGCTGAAATCGAAGGGGGTCGGCAGAATCTCTTCAAAGGCGGGCGTGGCGCCGACCAGGCGTTTGAAGTGGTCGAAAGTGCCGTCCAGAGCGAGAGTGGCTGACATGCATGCCCATGGGCCCCGGTCCCAGAGGAGGGACTGCATCGGCTCGGAGATGTCGATGGCGTCCTGTTTTAGGTGGCTTGCCGTGCCGTTCATCCCCAAATAGCTGACCGCGACTCCTTTGGGATCGAAAAGTGAGCGGCAGCCGAGGGCGTAACTGTCCAGGTACGTGAGGTAGTTACGGGCTGACTCGACCGTTTCATAGCCGACCCCTTCCTCCTTCCACCGCTCTAGGAGCCGATAGGCGGCTTGCAGGAATTCCTCCAGGGAAGAGCCTGCGGTATCCGCAATCGAGCGCGAGGAATCTACGTTCTGACCGGAGTGGTGCTGTTTGACGGCCGGGTGGTCCCACACTTCCGCCGGCGAAGCCGCCAAGATGCCGGGTCGGCCGACTTCCATGGAATAGGAAAGCAAGTCGACCTTGAGTCGATCGAGCTTCTGTCTCAAATCCTCGCAATGCTTCATCCATTCTCGGCTGTCCCCAGCCGGGCCTGCTGTGGAGATAAGCGTCTCTTCCAGCTTATTGACCACTCCTGCGAGCATGCTGAGCTTCTTCTCACTGAGCTCAAATTCGAGCCCCCCGGTTGCTGCCGCGTAGAGATCGTGGGCTTCGTCGAGGAGGAGGAAATCAAATTGGCCCAGCAAACCCTTGCCTTCCACGGATTGGGAAGCGAGGATGGCGTCTTGGATGACCACGCTGTGGTTGGTGATCACAAGCGTTGCGCGCTCGGCTTGGCGGCGGGCGCGATAGTAGTAACAGTCGTTGTACTGCGGACAGAGGCGCCCTGGGCAAACGGGCGGAACAGAGATCGTCTGCCACATCTTGAGCAAGCCCTTCCCTTTGGCGAAGGCTTGGTTGAACTCTGTTTCTATGCCAAGCTCGGCGACATCCTGGAACCTCTCGCTGATGCTTCCGTCCGCCTGCTCGAGGGCTGCTTTGCAGGCGTAGCGCTGACGCCCGATGAGGAACTGGGTCTTGAGCGCCGCTACGTCTACGGCTTCGAAGAGGCTTAGCGCGAGCGGTAGGTCACGCTTGTAATACTGCTCCGCAAGCACATTGGTGTACGTGGAGATGACCACTCGCGTCTTGTCTGCAATGCCGTGGGCGATGGCGGGGATGAGCGAAGCGAGCGATTTACCGAGGCCGGTGGGGGCCTCGAAGATGCCGGTCGACTTTCCATCGATGAGGTCCGAAAGAAGGAGGGCGAGCTGGAGCTGGTCGTTCCTTCGGACGTAGCCGGGCATCGCTTCTAAGCGCTCGAACGCCTTTTCGATAAGCTGCCGGGCCGTAGACATTTCTCTAGTTATTGTATCCCCGGACGCCAATCCATCCACCCCTCCACGGGGTGGATGGTCCAGGTTTTTCGGAGCAGAACCACCTCCCTATGCCAACGAGAACCACATCCATCCACCCCTCCGCGGGGTGGATGGTCAACATTGCCGGAACAGGAATAAGTGCGTGCCATCTGAGTACATTGCACTCATGCTTGAATCGGTGAGATTGATCGCCAGCGTTCTCGGTTTCATTACGCTTGGAACACGAGTGATGACCGTTCCAGCACGTCAGGTGCTCGGCGCGAACTACATCGCCTATACGTCACACGCTCAATTGTGGATCGCCAATACCGCTGGGAAGCCAGTGAGGCGGGTTGATGTTCCGGGGTACGCCTTCTCTAGCCCCGACTGGTCTGCCGATGGGAAGTTGGCTTTTATGGCGACGAGGTTGCTTGGCCATCACGACGAATTTGTTTGCACGGCGAACGCCCAAGGGGGAGACTTTAAGGAAGTCGTACGTCTCGGAGCCAACGTGCCTTATGCCGGGCCGGTTTGGTCGCCCGATGGCAAGACGTTGGCGTTTGCGAAGGGTAAGAGCCTTTGCACTGTTCGAGCGACGGGCGCGCGATTCACGCGAATAGGCGGCTTCGTGGGGAAACCAAACGTGTCTGGCTGGTCTCCGGATGGCCGCAAGATCCTTTTCGCGTCTATCACGCCCTCCACGGCGCACACCGGGTTCTATCAGCTCTTCCAAATCTCCGCGAACGGACAATCAAAGGCGGTCAACGTCACACCGAGTGCATTTCGGCAGCCAAAGTGTGCGGCCCTAGATCCGAAATGGATGCCGGACCACCGGCACATTGCCTTCATCGGCAACAGCGCCGTGAGCGGACCGAGGTCCAAGCTGTTTATGTTCGACCCTAGGCGACCCAAATTGGCGCCGAAACTGATCCTGGCCGACCCCAGCGAGTCTTATGACGACGGACAATTTTCATTCTCGCCGGACGGGCACTTCATTGTCCTTGAACGGTCTCCTTCGGAGATGGGGACGCCGAGTATTTGGATTTGTGGGATGGATGGGTCGGCGGCGAGGAGTTTGATTACAGAGCCTGACCCGGAACCTCGCGAGGGGGTTGGCGCTCCGTCGTGGTCGCCGGTCCTCGTGGGCCGTAAATCGTAAATCGTAAATCGTAAATCGACGGATCTTCGGAATCTTTGAATCCTGAATCCTGAATCCCTGCTATCGCGGAACCAGTTCCGCGCTCCTTTAGCCTGTGGAGGGTTGGGATTCCACGTTGACGTCAGGGGACGGGGTGGGGTGAGAGGCTCGTCTATTGCTTCTTCGGCCCGACCTCTTTGGTGGGGCGGTGTTCACTTCGGTGGTGTTGTCGATCGGTTTGAATTTGGTGGCGAGGTCGGTTCCTATGGTGATTTTTATCTCGGGGGACCAGGTGTCGAGCGGGTTGCCTGGGTTTTTGGTCGCTTGAGGCAGGCCGAGGCGGGCGGCGAGGTCGTTGGCTTGCTGCTCAAAGAGGCTGGTGCGGAATGTGATCTGGGAGGTGTCGGCGAAGGGGGGCTTGCCGCCGGCGTTGAAAGCATCGTAGCCCTCGGCATAGAGCATTGAGGCGATGGACTTGGCGGCGGCGCCAATTCTGGAGGAGTTGTAAACGGCGACCCTGGGGAGAGCTTTGCCGGCGAGGGGGTCTCCATTGATGAGCCAGGCGAGCATTTCTCTGGATCGGTTTTCATCGAGAATCCAGTAATAGACACCGCCCGCCATCGAATCCTGTCCGGGAAGCGAGCCGCCTTCGATCTTGCCGCCACCCGCCTGCTGGAATATCCTTGATAGGGCAAGAATTTGAGGTTGAGTCATATCGGTTTCAATCTGCTTGAAGCCGGTTTCGATGATGCTGGGCGCGCTGGACAGGTTGCCCGGCTTCATGGCGGCCTGGACCATGGCGTGGATGGCCTCCTGTTGGCGCGCGGTGCGCCTGAAGTCTCCTTCCTCTAAATTCGGTCCCTTGTGGGTTCGCTCGCTCGCCTTGGTCTCTCTGAAACGGACAAAACCTTCAGCGCCCGGGCCGTCGAGGTGATTGGGGCCCTTGGGAATGTGCACGTGCATTTGGCCCCAACTGTCGTCGTAATTCATGTCGTCGAGGGCGGTGACATCGATGCCTCCAAGCGCGGTGACGATGGAGCGGATGGCATCCGGTTTAAGGACGACATAGTAGTCGGGCGACACCCCAAAGTGCTGCGAGATGGTCTCCTCGACGAGCGGTGGGCCGCCTCGAACGATGATGGAATTAAACTTGTCGGTAACGCCGTCTGCCGCGGTAACTTTGCTATCCCGGGGAATGCTTACGGCGGTGATCTTGGGGGTTTCAAAGTCCACCGAAATCAACATCATCGTGTCGGAGCGGGAGCCCTTAGTGTAGGGCATTCCCTTTCGGTCTCGGTTGTAGTCTTTGCCAAGGACGAGGACCGTGATCCGGTTCTTGCCTGGGAAGAGCGAGCGGGGGTCTTCATAGGCTTTATAGACCTTGGTGAAGCCGCCACCACCTTTGCCGGCGAGGGCGTTGCCCACACGCAGCACCCAAACGCCAACGGCGCACATGGCAATGACGACGACCGCCAAGATCCCCCAAAGCAGTCGTTTCCGCCGCACGCTTGTAGTATACGGATGATGAAGTGATGAAGTTATGGGGAAGGGCTCTCGGCTCTCAGGCTTCGGGGGAATGATGATGTGATGATGTGAAGTCGGAGGCCGAAGGCTCAAGGCTCAAGGCTCAACGCTCAAGGCTCAACGCTCAACGCTTCCCCCTCAATTCACCTCATCATCTATGCTTAGTCGGTGGAGAAAGAAGCGGATGCAGGCGCGAACGGGCCGGCGGCGATGACGTGGCAGCGCTGGGTAAAGCTCATTGTGGTTTTGGCCGCGCTGTGGGTCATCTTCTACGAAGGGCTTGGGGCGCTCTCCTCAC
This sequence comes from Armatimonadota bacterium, assembly GCA_025363835.1. Classification (GTDB taxonomy): domain Bacteria; phylum Armatimonadota; class Fimbriimonadia; order Fimbriimonadales; family Fimbriimonadaceae; genus JANYLD01. The sequence continues at coordinate 1,225 of JANYLD010000277.1, read as the reverse complement.
GCGGTGCCGCGAGCGCGGCCGCGAAAACGAATCAGATTTACGGACTGGCGGCTAAAAAGCGCTACTCCGACTTGCAGACTCAGCACCTTTTGGGACAGTGGGCTTTGGATTCTCTGCAACTGATGGACAAGGAGCATGGCCCCATTCAGAGTTATTCGGTGGACGGCTCAGGCGCGGCCTTGGTCGGGCGGCCGTCTTGGGCGCGGGTGTCGGTTCAGCGGAGCGGGCAGAAGTTTGTGGACGATGTCACTCTGCTCGACAGCGTCCACCCGGTCGACATCGTGGAGTACACGTCGGCCGACTACGCGGTTGGACGTTTTGACCAGGGCTTGCGAGCGGCGAAGGCGGCTGGGCCGGCTTCCGCGGATTGATGCCGAGCCCTATGGAGTGCGGCGTCTTTAGCGCCGCTTTGACCGAGGGCTTTAGCCCGACAAGGTTGCCCAAACTGGAAACAGTGCCTCTTGCCCGCATCCGTGGAGACTCGTCGGGCTAAAGCCCTCGGAGAAAGCGGCGCTCAAGACACCGCACTCCATATCGGATGGGTTGCCCAAACTGGAAACTGTGCCTCTTGTTCGCATCCGTGGAGACCTGTCGGGCTAAAGCCCTCGGTTAAAGCGGCGCTAAAGACGCCGCACTCCATATTGGGCTCCCTTTTAGAAGTCGTCCTCGACGTTCACGGTGTCAATCGGCAAGTTCATGATGGTGTTGAACTGGGCAGAGGTGGCACGCTCAGAGAACCACCGAGCGGAGCACCAGCGATAGAGAGTCGGATCGTTCACGATCCCGTGCTTCGCCGCGTTGCGGTGAACGTATGAGAGCCGTGCCAAGTACGACTTTTCGTAGGTTAAAGCGTTATCTCGATATTGAAACCAAACCTGCCGCCCGATAACGCCATCCATCTTGTTTAGCTCTCGGGACGTCCGTCCATGAAGTCGCCCCAAGGCCTTCGCTATTTGTGGGTCTTCCGGTGCGACTCCAACGAAATGGTAGTGATTCGAAAACGCCGCCCAAGCCTGGATCTTCCACCCAAAGCTGCCCATGACCTCGAGAAGCGAAGCCCCCAAATAGTCCATCTTGGATGCGCTGTTGAAGAGCTTTTGTTTATGAAGCGTCGAGGCCGTCACCATGTACGCGCCTGGTAAATGGACAAGGTGCAACGGTCCATGCGGCCAATGATCCATCGATAAATTCTAGCGCGCGAGCTTATATGGAGTGCGGTGCTTTA
>JANYLD010000276.1 GCA_025363835.1 Armatimonadota bacterium | reverse complement strand
CCGAGGGCTTTAGCCCGACGACTACTGACGACTTTCAATTCTCCAGGCACAACCAACGGTATGGATCTACCTGTCGGGCTAAAGCCCTCGGGGAAAGCGGCGCTAAAGCACCGCACTCCAAATTAGCACTGCGTTTTTACTGGCTCTTTGGAAATCACCGAACCGGCTGAGGTGTTCGTTAGTCGATTCAGTTACCTCCTGAAGGGGGCTTGAAATTGGGTAAGAACATACTTTGGGTTGTCGTGTTAGGCGTCGCCGCCGGCGTAGCCCTTCCTCTTGTCGTTTTGCATTCCGATGATATCGCGGCGAGGTTTGTGAAGCCTCAGCCTCCTGCTCCTCCCGATGTTTCTGTTAAGTCGTGGGTGGTGAAGGAAGCGCCAGTGCCCATGCCGACTCCTGCTATGCATTCGGCTGAATTGGTGGATGCTCCTGAGGATGTGGCCGTACGGGCGCATCGATATTGGAACCGGCCATCGATGCGACATTCGCGGACGAAGCATTCTCGTCGCTCGGCGCCGCCGTTAGACCTCACCGCTCGGCACGGCCTCGAGGTTCAGGACACGGCGGCTTGGCGAGAGGCGGACCGAATGTTGCGGGTTGAGCGGTCTGGGGGGATGTAGAGCGCGACGTCCGGTTCCCCTCCTTTGAAGGAGGGGCTAGGGGTGGATGATCGGTAGGGACGGATTTGAAAGGCGGGCCCTCGGACTCCGAACAGGCTTACTACATCCCGTGGAATTGGGCAGAAGGCGATCATCCACCCCTGACCCCTCCTTCAAAGGAGGGGAAGGTGTCGTCGCCTCCATTTTTGGCGCTAGTATCTCCACTGCGGGCGGCCCTCGCAGGCGTGCTGGATTGCTTCAACAACTTGCTTCACGTGACAGAAGACGTCTTCGTTTTTGAAGCGTAGGGCGACATAGCCCTTTTCTTCAAGAGCCTTCGTGCGCTCCTTGTCCTCCTCGATCCTATGGGCGTGAACCTCTCCGTCGACCTCAACAATGAGCTTTCTTGATCTGCAACAGAAGTCGCAGATGTAGCTGCCTCGCCTGATTTGTCGACTGAACTTGTAGCCCGACTTTGAGTTCTTCAATTCTTGCCACAGTGCTCGTTCAGCCGGCGTTGGTCCATTGCGCATTGCGCGAGGGAAGTCTTGCGGGCCGGAGTACTCGATTTCTTTTCGCATGGGTGAACCTACGCTTCGACCGGAATCGATGCTTCTTGAAGCTTGATCACGTTTGGCTTCCAGTCGAGCTTTTTGAGGACGCCTAGGTAGTCCTGTTCGGTTAGCTCTTCCGGCCGCTTGCCGAGCAGGGTGACGACGACGCCCTCCATCACATTGGTGGCAAAGGTTTCGCCGCCCATGAGTGGGGTCGTCGTAATCGCTTGCTCGGCGCCGGCCTCTCGGAGCATGTCAAGGTCGGCTTTTCTTAGCGTCTGCGTGATGATGGTTTTGCCTTTGAGGTTATCGGGGGCGTAGCGGCGGATGTAGTGCCAGTCGCCGGCGATGATGTCGGCTTCGGCGAAGACTTTGGGGTATTTGGGGGTTCGCTTTTCCTGTTTTTCGCCGGTTGGATAGAACCACTTGAAGGGGAGGCGGGTGATCAGGGGGAGGACGATGGTGCCGAGGCGGCGGACGCCTTGGTAGGTGCGGATCGGGATGGGGATTCCGATGCCGAACATGAGGTCTCCGAAGGTGGTTTTCGCGCCGACCTTGGTGAGGGCTTGGGCCATGCCGAAACGGTCGACGGCGGAGACGAGAAGGACGTGCTTCTTGGTGAAGTCGATCACGCCGTCGTTTTGGAGGGCGAGGATTGTTTCTCTTTCCAACGTGTGCTTGAGGCCGCCGCCGTCTACCACGGGTGTTTTCTTGGCGCCGGAGACTAGGTTGACGATCTCTTTGAAGGAGTATTTCTTGTCGCCGACGACCACGTTGATGTCCGCGCCGCCCACTCCCAGAGCGTCCACTTTGCCGTCAAGGTCGGTGAACATTTGGGCGAATTTCTTCATGTCGCCATCGGTGCCGATGCGCTCGATGACGAAGTGCTCGCCGAGGATGTCCAGCTCGTGTTTCTTGTCTCGCTTGCTGGTGCCGAGGCTGACGGATACCACTCTTTTCATTAGTAGACTGCGATGACCTCAATCTCGATGTCGACACCTTTGGGCAGGCCGGAGGCGGCGACGGTGCTGCGGGCGGGTGGGCTCTCGTGGAAGAAGTTGCCGTAGACCTCGTTCATGGCGGCGAAGTTGTCCATGGAGGAGAGGAAGATGCTGGTCTTGACCACGTTGGCGGCGGTGAGGCCCGCGGCTTTGAGGAGGCCGGCGATGTTGTCCAGGACCAGTTGCGTTTGGGCTTTGATGTCGCCTTGGAGGAGCTCGCCGGTGGGCTTGAGCGGGATTTGACCGCTGAAGAAGACGAATCGGCCTTCCGCGCGGATGCCTTGGCTGTAGGGGCCGATCGCGGCGGGGGCGTCGGTTGTCGAGATCACTTCTCGGGTCATTGTGTTTGGGAGGTTACCGCGCCGGATGTAGCATCGTCCTTCCCAGGCGATGTTGCTCGCTACCGGGGAGTGTCGCTTCCACTTTCTAGCGAGGCGTTGCTGGTAGCG
>JANYLD010000220.1 GCA_025363835.1 Armatimonadota bacterium | reverse complement strand
CCGCTCGCTCGTTCGCACACAAAATTCTGCCGTCGGCATCTAAGATCAATGCGACTTCGGGATTATGGTCGAAGGCACATTGCATGAGAGCGGCCGACTCCCAAGTCCAATTTTCCGATTTAGCAGAATCCAGTTGAGCTTCCAGTTGAGCGATTCGCTGCTTATGTTCGCGGCTAGCGGCAAGCGACTTATTCTGCAGCCACCGCGAAACAAGTTCCGTCCTTGAGAAGCGGCCAAGTTTCCCCCTGATGCGAACCCAATAACTATTGACCGTAGCGACAGTTAGACCTAGATGGATGGCGATTTGCTGGTCTGTGAGACCATCTGTTGCGAGCTCCATGATTTTCAGCTCGCGTTTAGACAACGAGGAGAAGTCAGGGTAGTGCATTTTTCTACTGCGGACGCAAAATTCGACAACGCATTCTGGCCGTCAGTTCCTGAATTTTTGAAGTTTTCAACGAGGCGCTACAGGCTCATCATTTCGGCCTACTTTAATGCGAATCAGCTCCTTCATGATCGTAGAAGAATCTTGAACGCCCGGCAGTCCGAACCCGTCGTGAACATCTTCATAAAGACTGAACAACGGCTGGTAGACGGACGCGGAAGACGGGTGGGGGCGATACTCCAAATCCCTAAACCCTACCATCGCCGCTTGAGCCGACACGACGTCGGCAAATACTCCGCCGACCACAGCCCCGAAAATTGCGGCGCCCAATGCGGCAGCTTGCGAGGAGCGGCTTAGCCGAATCGGCATGTTTAGAACGTCCGCATAGATCTGCATTGCCAGCGGGCTCTTGTCGGCAATTCCGCCGCACGCCACAATCTCAGAAACGGGCACCCCATGCTCCTCAATCCGCCGAATGATCTTTCGAGCCCCAAACGCTGTTGCCTCTATCAGGGCTCGGTAAATCTCCGCCGCTGACGTATGCAGCGTCTGACCAACGAGAAGCCCCGTCAGCAAGGGATCCGTCAAGACATTCCGGTTTCCGTTATTCCAGTCCAAAGCCAACAAGCCGCTTTCGCCTGCTCGCAGTCCAGCCGCTTCTTCACTCAACGATTCCTGAGACCGGCCGCAGACCCGAGCCCACCAGGCGAAGATGTCACCGACGGCAGATTGGCCGGCTTCGATGCCGATCATCCCCGGGATAACCGAGCCAGGCACAATCCCTGCGACACCCGGGATATCTGGCACATCGACTTCCACAGGCGCGACCAAAATGTCGCAAGTGCTCGTACCAAGAATTTTCACCATCCGCCCCGGCGCGACGCCGCTCCCAACGGCACCCGCGTGAGCATCAAGAATCCCGACAGCGACCGGCATGCCCGCCTTGAGACCAAAGGATTGGGCTCGCTCTTCACTGAGGGGACCCGCTATTCGATCGGATGGATACGCTTTTTCAGACATCCGCTCGCGAAGACCGCCGAGCGCGGGGTCAACGGAGTTAAGGAACTCTTTGTCCGGCAATCCACCCCATTCCTCGGCATACATCCCTTTGTGGCCGGCGGCGCAAATGCTTCTCGGCACGTTCACTCCAAGCTGGGTGAGTCGGCTTGGAATGAAATCGCACAACTCCATCCAAGTGTGCGTGGCCGCGAATACCTCGGGAGCAGTACGTGCGCAACGGAGGGCCTTCGACCAAAGCCATTCCGAAGAATAGGTCCCGCCGCATTGGGCGAGGTAAGGCTTGTCTTGGGCTCTTGCCTTTTCCGCTATTTCGGCGGCTTCCTTGTGGCTGGTGTGATCCTTCCAGAGCCACGCCATGGCCGCAAGGTTTTGCTTGAAGGGCTCTCGCATCGCGACGGGCATCCCCTCCATGTCGACCGGTATCGGAGTTGAGCCGGTGGCATCGGTCCCTATTCCGACAAGCTGGTCTCCTCGAAATCCATTCGCAGATGCCTGCTGATTAGCGTCTCTAATGGCGGCTAATAGCGCGCCCGGGAAGTCCGCAGGGTTCTGTCGAGCGAGGTTGTGATCGGTGGCATCGAGGAGAATGCCGTCTTCACCACTCGCATAGTGGGCGATCCCCGTCCCAGCCTCCCTGCCATCCGAGCAGTCAACAATGAGTGCGCGAACGCTGCTCGTCCCAAAATCGAGGCCAAGGGCATATTGAGGCATGCTTGGAATCTACCCGCGCCTTATACATTTCATGAGCCCTGCCAAGGCGGCGTGATTGGGTCATTCGTGGACATCTTGCCCTCTTTTTTCAGCGCCACGAGTACAGTCAATCATCGGCATGAGAAAAGTGGTGACTTGCAACCCTTCATCCTTCAAAATAGCCCCATGCCCGACTTCCAGATGATCCCTCCCACTAACCGCCTCCGAGGGCCTCTTCCCAAAGTCGGCATCCGGCCGGTGATCGACGGACGCAACGGCGGCGTCCGAGAGTCGCTCGAAAACCTCACGATGGCGATGGCGCAAAATGCGGCGAAGTTCATAAGTGAGAACCTTAAGCATCCTTCCGGCCATAACATCGAGTGCGTCATCCCCCATTCCTGCATCGGCGGCTACCCCGAAGCGGCGGACTGCAACGCACTTTTCCAAGCAGAAGGGGTGGGTCTCACACTCACCGTCACCCCCTGTTGGTGCTATGGCACGGAGACGATGGACGACGAGCCGCTTCGTCCTAAAGCGATCTGGGGATTTAATGGCACAGACAGGCCAGGCGCGGTCTATCTCGCCGCCACCCTTTCCGGCCACGCGCAAAAGGGGCTGCCCTGTTTTGGCATCTACGGTCGGGACGTCCAAGACCTAGGCGACGACAACATCCCAGCCGATGTCCAGGTGAAGATTCTCCGGTTTATCAAGGCAGGTCTCGCGGCGGCCACGATGCAAGGCAAGAGCTACCTGGCGATGGGCGGAGTCAGCATGGGTATCGCGGGCTCCATGGTGGACCAAAACTTCTTTGAAAGCTGGCTTGGGATGCGGGTCGAGTCGGTGGACATGAGCGAATTTCAAGGGCGCATGCAAAACGGCATGTTTGACCACGCGGAGTTCGAGAAGGCTCTAGCCTGGGTGAAGGCAAACTGCAAGGAAGGCCAGGATCCCAACGCACCTGAGAAGCAAAGAACAAGAGCGGAAAAGGACCAGGACTGGGAAACCAGCGTCAAGATGGCCCTCATCGCACGTGACCTTATGGTGGGAAACCCACGCCTGGCAGAAATGGGGTTCCAAGAGCACGCACGAGGCCACAATGCCATCGCGGGTGGCTTCCAGGGCCAGAGACAGTGGACCGACTACTTTCCCAACGGCGACTTCATGGAGGCAATCCTTTGCACCAGCTTTGACTGGAACGGCATCCGTCAACCATACGTGGTCGCCACGGAGAACGACTCCCTCAACGGAGCGTCCATGCTCTTTGGACATCTCCTCACCGGTACGGCCCAAATGTTCTCCGATGTCCGCACCTATTGGAGCCCTGAGGCCGTATCGAGGGTGACGGGTCACAGGCTGCAGGGCTCGGCGGAGGGGGGCGTTCTCCACCTCATCAACTCCGGCCCGAGTGCCCTGGACTGGACCGGGCGCGAAACAATCAACAACAAACCCGCCTGCAAACCTTTTTGGAATATCACCTCGACAGATGCTAATGCATGCCTGGAGAACACCCAGTGGTGCACCAGCGACCTCGGCTACTTCCCAGGCGGCGGCTGGTCAACGGACTTCACCACCCAGGGGGGAATGCCTTGCACCATGAGCCGAATCAACCTGGTGAAAGGACTGGGCCCGGTTCTCCAGATCGCCGAGGGCGAAACGGTGGCCTTGCCGGAAAGAGTTCACGACATGCTCGACGCCCGCACGAACCCAACTTGGCCCACGACATGGTTCGCGCCGCGCCTTACAGGCCACAACGCGTTCAAGGACGTTTACACTGTAATGAGCAACTGGGGCGCCAACCATGGCGCGATAAGCTATGGCCACATCGGTGCCGATCTTATTTCATTGGCCTCCATGCTTCGCATACCGGTGGACATGCACAATGTCGATCCAGAAATGGTCTTTCGGCCGGCCGCCTGGTCTCGCTTTGGCACTCAAGATTCGGAAGGGGCAGACTTCCGAGCCTGCAAGAGCTACGGTCCGCTGTATGGATAGATGGACGTCTCTTAGAGTTTCCTAAGCTCGCCGAAATACCGTAATACTGCAAGATGTCGGTTCCGAAGCCTAAATGGGCTCCATAATCCTCTAATGCGACTGAATTGTCGGCCGCTTGCAATTTTTGCTGTATTGGCCTGGGGAGCAATCTCCTTTGCACAGGTGACCGTTCACTCCCTGTTGGGTGAGATGGTCGATTTGACGCGCCTTAGCGAGCGTCCCAATCCGGCCTACACAATGGCCCAAGCCAGTAGCTTCGATCGAAAGAGCGTCAGCCCCGGTCTGGACACATGGTTCGCCAACGGCGACCATGGCCAATATATCCGTAGCGACACTCACAGCGGACGAAAAGAATATGTCATGGCCGATTTGAACGGCCCCGGCGCCGTTGTTCGAATCTGGTCCGCAAACCCGAGCGGCACGATCCGCTTCTACTTTGACGGAGAGGCCAACCCGCGAATGACCCTCGTGATGGCAGACCTTCTTTCGGGAAACCTTCAACCGTACGCAGATCCTTTTGCCTATATTGCGGGTGAAGGCGACAACTTGTATTTTCCGTTTCCCTACGCCAAGTCCCTGAAGATAACCGTTTCCGGCGGTTCGGTCAATGGCCTTTACTACCAAGTGGGTTATCGCACCTATGCAGCCGGCACTTCCGTGACAACCTACGTTCCCGGAACGGTGACGCCTTCAGAACTAAGCCTCGTTTCCTCAGCGCTTTACAATCCCGCTCTGAGACCGATGAATTCGCAACTGCGAATGACGGTAAACGCGCCGGTAACTACTTCCGGAATTGTAAGCCGACTAGCTCCTGCCGAAATCGACTTGCAAGGCCCCGGCGCTGTGTATGAGCTGGACGTCAAGGTCGACCCGCCAACGGTTCCAGTTGGCGCGGGTTGGACCGATCCCAACCAGATGCAGAATGTTCTCCGAAATCTCGTGCTGGACGCCACCTTCGATGGCGAGCACTGTGTAGAGGCGCCGCTGGGAGATTTCTTTGGCACCGCCCCGGGCATCAACCCGTTCGAGGCTTTCCCCATGAGCGTCGAGCCCGACAGCACCCTGATCTGCCGTTTTGTGATGCCGTACAGTTCGACGGCAAGCTTTGTGATTCGAAACCTGAGCGCAACTGTGATGCCTAATGTCACCCTTAGCGCTACCCCAGGGCTGTACGCGTTCGATAGCGGTTCTTATCACTTCCACACTCAGTGGACCTTCGATCAGCAACCTACACGCCCGCTTCGAGACATTAACCTGCTCACGGCCCAAGGTGAAGGTCTTTGGGTCGGCGACAACTTGCACGTTGCCAATCAAGTTCAGCCATGGTGGGGCGAGGGAGATGAGAAGGTCTGGGTCGACGGCGACTCGTTCCCGAGCACATTCGGCACCGGAACGGAAGACTATTTCGGCTACGGATGGTGCTGCCCCGACCTCTTTGCAAAACCTTATCACGGGCAGTCTCGCAGCGACCCGCACGCGGGCTACGGCAACAACAACGTTCATCGTTGGCAGATCCTTGACCCGATCCCTTATAAGCAGTCTTTAAATTTTAACATCGAGGCTTACAGTGATTCCGCCAGCGGCTCGCCGACATTTGCCCACACGTCCTATTGGTACGCACTGCCAGGGGGGCAACCGATCAAAACGGTAGACCCGGCCACGGTTCTTCCACCCCAAATTGTCTTCCCAAGCTCGCTCGCTGGCACCCTTGTCGAAGCGGAAACGATGAACATAGCGAGCGTTTCAAACGGCTCCGTTGCCGTGCTGAATCACCAGGCGAGTGCCCTTGACTACCGCCAATTAAATTGGCACGGGGCCCAAACAGGAGATTCCCTGAAGTTCAACGTCAGCGTTCCTGCTGCTGGAAAGTACCGCTGGTATATGCGCCCGACCCACGGACCCAATAAGCCCATAGTTCACGTTTTCGTAAATGGTAGGGACATGGGCACGTTCGATCTTTATTCTTCAAGCACGTCGCTTAGCCAGACCACGCTAACGCCAGACTTAACCTTGCCGGCAGGCAACGCTGTCTTGGAGTTCGATATCACTGGTAAGAACCCACTGTCGACCGACTACGACTTCATTCTCGACTACGTGCAGATTAAGAAGCTATAAGACTAAAGCCCGCACTTGAGGAGGAAGTCGGCCCAGACCCAGGGCGAGCCGTCGTCCTCGTGTTTGCAGTAGACAAACACGTCTTTGCCACCTTCGGACAAGCCGCGAAAATACTGAGCCCATTCGCTAAGCGCCGTTTCTGAATACTCGCTCTTCCGCAATCGCGCGTAAGCGCAAGGCCCTGTGTCCCGCCTCTGTGCAGCCGTGTCATCTGTATCAGCGGCAACCCAGCCAATAGCTTGTTCTCGCAGCATGTCTTCAACGGCCGGGTCGTTCCAAGTGTCGTTTCGAAATTCGATCGCATATTGCGCTTTGAACTCTGCCGATCCGCCTTCGACGCCGCCAAAATTTCGAGGAAGCTCGGCCAGGAATGACCCCAGACGGTCGTCGTTGCGCTTGAAATTTGGCGGAAGCTGAATCAGCAGAGGCCCCAGGCGGTCCACCTTGGCCAGCGGGAGCAGTCGCCCGAGCATGAATTTCACCGACTCTAGGCTCTCCGGCTTAAGGCGGGCCAAATGCGTCACCCGCTGATGCATTTTGAAGCTGAACTTAAAGAGCTCAGACGTTTTCTTGATCCACTCGCTCACCGCATTCTCGGTTGGATTTTTGTAGAACGTGCCGTCCATTTCGAGTGCGCAGTACCGGGTTGTGTAGTAACCCATAAACTTAGAAGGGCCGATGTCCTGCGGATAAAAGCGATCTTCTCCTCGCCAGCTCGGATAGGAGAAGCCGGAAAGGCCGATGTAAAACTTGCCTGGGTTCATTTTTCAGTTCTCATTGTGTTCCCTTTTGGAGTTACTCACCGAAAGACGACCGCAGAAAACCGTTTCTCTGCGGGAGCCAAACATTCGGCTTCTGTGCATGCTTGGTAGCTCACCACGATCTCAAAGTCCGCCCCGCTTTCTCCAGTCGGTAAGTACACTGTGAACGGAATCTCGACCCTTCCCTCGTACCGGTCATTGGTTGCCGCAGGATAGGCAACTTCTGCTCGGATGCCTTCGAAGGTCAGGGTTGTCGGCACGAGCCATCGAGCAGGCGGATCGGAAGAGTTCAAATGCAGTCCCTCCGGCACTTCGATCACAACTCGCCCAACCGCACTCCCGTCTCCGCCGGCCCGGAGTTCCTTTGCTTCGAGCCGAACAATAACCTCCGGCAAAGTCGCTCGTTTAATTTCATGCACTCCACCTTCGGAATCAATGCCCTGTACGGCAGATCCCTCGATCCCCCCTACGGGATTGAGGCTGTTTTCGCCAGGGGTTGAGCGGTCGACGTCGAAGGATGAATCGACGGACCGATCCGAGATCCGAGATCCAAGATCCGCGATCGACAGGAGTTCCATGGCCGCAATGTACAGCCCCTCCGTCGCAGTGGGCGCCTTTTCCATCCAGCCCAGGAACGCCTGCAAACTCTTCCCCGCCCGCTCAAGGTCTCCGACTTCGATAAGACATCGGATCGCGACCGAGTTTGGTGAAGGCAGCGGCTGGTCAAACGCTTGTTTCGTGCGCCCGAAAAGCTCTTCCTGATCAACTGAAGTGTAGAAAAAGCCGCCTCTTTCGTCGTCGTAGAATCGAGCCACCATTTCCGAAATCACACGAGTTGCTTCGCTCCTCCACTGAGCCGACGATAAGGCCCCTTCGGGCCGCTCGCCCTGCATTTCCAGGCGGCCCGCCTCCACTTCTTCGTAGAGCGCGGCTAGACCGAGAAGGGCGTGGGCAAAATAAGCATAGTCGTCCAGAAAAGCCGGGCCAGACGTCTGCCCTTTTGCGATTTGATGCGGAAGTGAACCATGCCGCTTCTCGTAGGTAAGCAGCGTCATCGTCCCCCGCTCCGCCTCTCCGATCCCGATACCCGCTTCCACCAAAGAGGAGATCATCAGTGCGTTCCAGGCGACGATTGCTTTGTCGTCCAATCCCGGCTTCACACGCTTTTCGCGGGCTTCAGCAAGCACAGCCAAGTCATCCATCTGCTCCAAACCAAGCTCTTCAGTCAGAAAGAGCACGTTCTCGCCGGTTTTCTGCCCGGTCGCCTCATCTGCAAAGTTCCCCTCATCGGAGAAGCTAAAGACTCGAAGAAATTCGGATGTACGATCCAATGGGGAACCATTCGGCGTCTTTCCCCCCTCTGCCGCGTCCAACAGGCTGCGCACCTCTGCAGAAGTCCATACATAGAATTTCCCCTCGACGCCCTCGCTGTCTGCATCGAGGGCCGAGTAGAACAGCCCTTCCGGCGAAGTCATCTCGCTCAAAACCCAAGCCACGATTCCGCTCATCGAGCGATAAAAGAGAACGTAAAGCCGCTCGTCCAATTGCGACGCGATCATCGCGCCACGTGCCAGGTTGCCCAGCAGCAGCGCGTTATCCGAAAGCATCTTTTCAAAGTGCGGAAGCACCCATCGCTCGTCCGTTGAATATCGGTGGAAGCCTCCGCCGACATGGTCCTGAATTCCGCCCAGGCAGATTTTCTCCAGGGTCAAAAGCGCCATCCCGACCGAAGCTTGGCGAAGCTCATCCGGCACCTCGGCCATTAAGGCAAACCGCATCAAGAAGTCCAGTCCGGTATGGGGCGGAAACTTCGGCGCTCCCGCCGTCCCCCCATAAACGGGATCGAAATGCGACGCAATCGTCTTCACCGCGTTCCCCAAGAACTCGATATCCAACGTGGCAGAGCTCTCTGGAGCAGACTGAGTGATCGCTTCCGCTAGGACAACCGCAAACTCATCCGCCGACTTCTGAAGGTCCTTTCGCTTCGTCGGCCAGGCGCTTGCAATCTGATTCAATATCGATCTAAAGCCGGGGTACTCGCCGCGATCGTCTTTTGGAAAGTAAGTCCCCGCAAAGAATGGCTTTCGATCTGGCGTCAGGAATACGCTCATGGGCCAACCGCCGCGGCCAGCCGAAAGCTGCACAGCCGTCATATAAGCCCCGTCCAAGTCGGGCCGCTCCTCCCGATCCACCTTGACGGAGACAAAGTGCTTGTTCAAAATCGCCGCCACGCCTGCGTCCTCAAACGACTCATGCTCCATAACGTGGCACCAGTGGCACGAGGAATATCCAACGCTTAAGAAGACCGGCTTGTCTTCGGTCTCAGCCTTCGCAAACGCCTCGTCTCCCCAGGGATACCAATCCACCGGATTGTCCTTATGTTGTAGAAGGTAAGGCGACGTCTCGTGGGCAAGGCGGTTGGGCATGCGCTTCGGAGTTTATCTGCGCTTGGCCGTCTTGTGTCCCAACATTGCCTGAAGTCCATATGTTATTGCTGCGACCCAGGAATCCAAGCAACCTCGGCCTCGGAAATGCCGTGATAATAGATAGAGCCCTGTGGACATATTTTGGATTCTTCTAGCCGGCGGCCTGATCGGCATCGTCGTCATGGCCTCGATGGGCCATATCCACGTAGGAGGTGGTCACGGAGCTGCAGGTCACGGCGCCCACGGGCATGGGGCGCACGGCCATGCATCGCAGGCACACAGCTCCCATGCGCCGAAAGCAAATCTCAAAAACTTCCTTTCCTTTTCGCCGATAGATGTTTTTGCCATGTGCGCCGGGGCCGGGGCAGTTGGCGTCCTCCTCAAACCCATATTCGGGGGGGCCATTTTAACCCTGGCCGCTCTAACAGGCGCCCTTGTCTTCGATATCGGCATCATTAGGACCCTCGCGCACTTCGTGGAACGCTGGTCCGCAAACCCCAGCTCCGGTTTGGAAGGCACCGTCGCTCATCCCGGTGAAGCCGTCACCAACTTCGACGCCAAGGGCCAAGGTGTTATCCGGCTCACCCTCGACGGCCAAATAGTCCAGCTCCTCGCTACCCTGGAAAATACCGAGATCCAAGCGGGGGTAAGGGTCAGGAAGGGTGACTCGCTGATGGTGGTTCAGGTGGATGGAGCAAAGAACAAATGCCTCGTGACCCGAGAGTTGGAGCAGGACTCATAAATAAAATCTTTTCCGACGCGTGGGAAAGTACCCGAAGGGGGATGGGGGCGCATACGACAGAATCCAGCTACCACCCTCAGCGAAATATCGCAATCGGTATTCGACGACAAGCAATCCACTAACCGCTTTATAATCAAATAGGACAACAAAAAGAAAATGGAAACAACCTACATTGCCATCGGCGCGCTGTTCG
>JANYLD010000208.1 GCA_025363835.1 Armatimonadota bacterium | reverse complement strand
GATGAAATCGTGTGCATTCGCCGCTCTTGCAGCGGAGATAACCTCTTCCATGGTGCAGCTTGGTCGACCGTACGAGATGTTGTCCTTGACCGTGCCCGGGAAGAGATAGGACTCTTGCAATACCGCGCCGACTTGCCGGCGATAGTCTTCCAGACTGACCTTCGTGAGGTCAGTCTCATCGATCGTAATCGTTCCTTGGGTGGGATCGTAGAAGCGAAGAAGCAAGCTGATTAGGGTCGTCTTTCCCGAGCCGGAGCGGCCAACAAGGCCAATCATCTCCCCCGGCTTGACCTTCAAGTTGATGCCGCGCAACACTTCTCGAGTCTTGTCGTAACCGAAATGGACATTCTCGAACTCGATTCCGCCCTTCAGCGCGGGCATCGGCACGGAATCGGCTGGCTCTTCCACATCCACCGGCGTATCCAGAATCTCGAAAACTCTTTCCGCGGCAGTCAGTGACCGAGTGGTCCAGTCTACGATGCGCTGGAGCATCATCATCGGCTGCGCCATCATCGCAAGGTAACCGATGAAAGCCATGAGCTGGCCGAGCGTCATTTTGTTTGCAAGAACCGCTTGCCCGCCGACCCACCATACGATAAAGCCGCAGGCGGCTACGGAGAAAGTAATCACAGGAAAGAAGGTGGCCCAGTTGGCTTCAGCTTCATAGTTGCTCATCGCCAGGTCGCGGATGCGCTTCCCAAAGCGGTTGACCTCTCGCTGTTCGCCGTGAAACGCCTTCACTACGCGGGTCCCCTGAAGAACGCCATTGAGCGCACCGCCAAAGCGAGACCATTGATGCCACACCCGGCTCCAAACGCGGTGCATCTTCTTGCGGAACCAGCGGACGGCCAGCAGCACGAGAGGGATCGGCAAAAGCACCCACAGCGCCACGTGCCAGTTGATCACCAGCATCGTAATTGGGATACCGATGAGCAATGTGCCCTGGTTCAAAATGACCGGTACGCCATCTACGAGCACGTCGTAAAGCGCGCTCGTGTCGTTGGTCATGCGGCTCATGATGCTGCCGACATTGCGCTTATCAAAGAAGCTTAGTGACAGCGCCTGGTACTTCTCAAAAAGGCTCGTCCTGATCGAGATCGCCATTCGAGAACCAAGGAAGGCGACATTTCTTCCTCGAGCCATCTGGACAATCATCGACATCACCCTGGACCCAACCAGCGCCATCATCAGAGGCAAGAAAAGCGTCACCTTGTGCTTGGTCAACACGTCGTCCACGAGGTGGGCTGTAACAATGGGCGGGACCAAGTCGAATACAGTGCCCGCGAGAACCAGGAAGGTGGCCCAGACGATGCGGGCCTTGAAAGGTGTGGCGTATCCGAACAGCCTCAGCAGGGTCTGGCCTTTGTTAACGCAACTCTCGCAGAGTTCAGAGTCCTTCGGCAGCGGCCGGCCGCATTTGGGACAGACTCGCTCTACCTCGTCGACGTCCGGAATCGGTTCGTTGGCGAGAAGCGCTTTCAGCTTCCTCTCTGCGTTAGAGAGGGCTAAACCTCGGCGGCTGGTTCCTCTTAGCAGCTCAATTTTGAGCGCGCCGAAGTCGGCCACCAGCGCCACCGCGTCGACCAGGTCTTCAACGCGCGGATTTTTGATATCCCCAAGCTGATAAGCGTGCACCAGCTCTTCCCCAAGCGGGGTCGTTTCATAGCGAAGAGTCTGCGTTTTCGTGACAACAAGGCGAGATGAGCCCAACCGGTTGTTTGAGAGCATGTCGCCCGTGACGGAAAACACGGGTGTCTCCTCGATAGGCGACCGGGCAGGATTGGTAAGAGTGCTGGCCATAAGGGGGGCTTGTCGCGGCCGAAGCCCGTTTGCGCAGACGAGCGTAAGCCGAATAAGCCAGTTTACGCCCTTTTGTCAGGAGCCGCGGGCAGAAGGCCTGCTCTTTAGATCAGTTCAAAGCGATCGGGAATCTCCGACGGGATGTCCAGCGATGCTGCCTGTACGGTTTCCTGGTAGGCCAACAAATAGTTGCGCCCCAAGTTTTTGTCGCCCTGAATGATTGCAGCGTACGTCAGGTCGCTGCCCAGGTTCTTCAACTTCTCGAGCTTCGCTTCGGAGTCAACCACGAGCAAATGGCTGGTGACGAGGGCGCCGATCAGAGATCGGGTGACGGTGCTGAGGCAATATTCGGTGATCTTCAACACAGTCGGCGAACGCCACACGAGTTCTGAGTGCTCAGGGATAAAAAGCTGCACGAGGTCTGGCTCAGTTAACACCTCGAGAAAGAGCAGCCATTCCTGCGGCGCCTTGATGCCGCTTGGACTGGCGCCGTCGACCCTTAGGCTAAGACCTGGAATCCGTCTTGCTCTCGCGGCAAACGGGAGCGAAGGTTCGCGCACGCAGGCGAGGGTCGTTCTTACTCCCTGGTCGGATAGGCCCTCCGCAAGCTCCATCGCATCGCGCCAATGCGCGGATAGGCTGGGTCGACCACCATCAGGACGTGGCAAACATTAAGCGACTTTCTCCCCATGATCGTAACCACAGACCGAACGCCACGGTCGCTTGTTCTGCCTGGTTTGTTTGGTAATCGGTGATCGGTGATCGGCGATCAGTGATCGAATGCCCCGTGGATATCGGCTTATGCCAACTTGCTCGAATCTCCTGATTACCGATCACCGATTACCGACTACCGATCACAACCGTCAGAGCGTCAACCCGCCGTCAACGGTAATCGTCTGTCCGGTGATATAAGCCGACTCTTGGGAAGCTAGGAAGAGGACGGCGCTGGCAACATCTTCGGGGGAGCCGAGCCGTCCCGCAGGAGCCGTCTTGACCACGTGCTCCTTCATCTCTTCAGAGAGGCTCTCCGTCATATCCGTCTGGATGAACCCTGGAGCGATCGCGTTGCAAGTGATACCGCGACTACCGAGCTCCTTGGCGACCGACATTGTCAGCCCGAAGATGCCGGCCTTGCTAGCCGCATAGTTGGCCTGCCCGGCCTGCCCGTGCTGGCCCACGATGCTGGAGATATTGACAATTCGGCCATAACGGGCCTTCATCATCGAGCGGGTCACCGCGCGGATGCAGAGAAACGTGCCTTTCAGGTTCACGTTGAGAACGGTGTCCCAGTCTTCGTCCTTCATTCTCAACAGCAGTGTGTCCCGAGCAACGCCGGCATTGTTGACGAGGACCGACGGGGTGCCCATCTCCTCTTGGATCTGGTTAAACAGGTTTTCTACTGACTCGGTATTACTGACGTCGCAGGCGTAAGCCTTCGCGCCATCGGCGAGGGCATCCGCCGTCGCCTTAGCCCCAGCTTCGGAAGTTGCCACGCAAGCAACCTTGGCCCCTTCTTTAGCAAAAGCCTCCGCGATCCCACGCCCAATTCCACGGCTGGCTCCGGTTACGACGACGACTTGATCCTGAAATCGCATGAGCCTTGATTATGGGCTCGTTCTCGATCCTTAAGCTTTTGATTTCGGATAACCACAACGGCACAACGAGCACAACGATTCACAACGCCGGACCCTCAGGACAACATTTTCCGAGGGCCTGTGAGCTTGAATCCGGACGTTGTGCACCGTTGTGTTCGTTGTGCCGTTGTGGTTATCGGTAAAGACTATCTCGCTTGCAAAGCAGTCAATGTCTTCTCCAGGCTTGCCACATCGCCAACCGCGATCGTCCTGACTTCCTTGTTAATCCGCCGAATCAGGCCGCAAAGAACCTCACCCGGGCCGCACTCGATAAAGGTGTCTACGCCGTCGCGGATCATGTTTTGAATCGTCTCGGTCCAGCGAACGGGGCTGCGGAGTTGATCTTCAAGGACCCTCGGCCATCGCTCAGCGTCAAGGGCCGGCTCAGCGGTGACGTTGGCGTAGACGCGGTAGCGGCCCAACTGGAATTGCTCTGCCGCTAAAGCCTGTGCCATCTCCGAAGCCGGGCCCTCCATGAGAGGGCTGTGGAAGGCGCCGCTTACATTCAAGGGCAGCACCCGCTTTGCGCCCGCTTGGGTGGCCAGGTCGGAAGCCCGCCTCACGGCCTCCACTTCCCCGCTGATAACGAGTTGTCCTGGGCAGTTGTCGTTGGCGACGACGACAACCCCTCCTGCCTCTTGACAAACCTTCTCAAGGGCCGCGCGCTCGATTCCCAGAACCGCCGCCATAGTGCCGGGGTGGGTCATGCCGGCGTCAGACATCACGCGACCGCGGATTTGGACGAGCTTGGCGCCGGACTCGATAGATAGCACCTCAGCCGCGCCCAGCGCGGCGTATTCGCCGACGCTGTGCCCCGCAGCAGCGCCTATTTCCAGGTTGGGGGCACCGGCGCGAAGGCTCTCGAAGGCCGCGAGGCCGACGGTGTAGAGGGCCAACTGAGCGTTTTGCGTTTGCCGCAAGGTCTCCTCGTCGGTCTCGAAGCAAAGCTTTTGCACGTCTTGGCCGGTTGCCGAAGCGACTCGCTCGAAGACTTTTCGAGCCTCCGCATGCGCGTCGAAAAGCTCTTTGCCCATGCCAGGCTTCTGAGATCCCTGTCCTGGAAACACCACCGCAATCATCCGGCGGGTTTTACCCACTCCGCGGTAACGGGTCGAGGGTCACCGGTCACATCGAACATCGTGACCCATCCTCTTCAATCCCGTCGCCTCTAGCCGTGACCTGTCACCCTTTAACGGCTTCGCTATGCCCGGCCAGCCTTAAAGCGGCGGCGGCGATCGAAGGGGCGTCGAGGCCGACTTCGGCTCGAATGAGAGGCTGTGCGCCATGCTCCACAAACTTATCAGGCAGAGCTATGATTTCGATGGGCAGGTGTCCCAAACCTTGCGCTGCCAGCGCGTCTCGCACCGCTTCCCCAAATCCGCCTCGCTGCACATTCTCTTCAATCGTCACCACTCGGCCGGCGCGCTTGGCCAGATCGCAAATGGTGGCGGCATCCAGTGGCTTGACAAACCGGGCGTTAACAACTGTGCCTCGCACTCCCTGTTTAGCCATTTCCCCCGAGGCCTCCCAAGCCGTGCTCACCATCGAGCCCACGGCGCACAGGAGAATCTCTGGCGCATTCTCAAATGTCTCTCCGTTGTTGCCAAGCACCTCGGCGCGGCCCAAGGAAATAGCGGGGCGCGCTTCGGGCAAGCGGGCATCACCCGCCCCACGCGGGTATCGCACCGCCGTCGGGCCATCATCGTAAGCCGCCATCCAGTGCGTCATCTCACGAAGCTCGGTCGTGTCCCTCGGGGCGAGGAGGACCATGTTGGGCATGAACGAGAGATAGCTAATGTCGAAGGCGCCATGGTGGGTCGGGCCATCGTCGCCGACCAGACCGGCTCGATCCATAAAGAAACGGACTGGGAGCTTTTGGATGCAAACATCATGGAGAACCTGGTCAAATCCGCGCTGGAGGAACGTGGAGTAGATCGCGCAAAGGGGCCGGATGCCGCCTGCGGCCAACCCAGCCGCAAAGGTCACTGCGTGTTGCTCCGCGATGCCAACGTCGTAAAACCGGTCGGGAAGGTCTTTTGCAAACTTCACCAACCCTGTACCGTCCGGCATCGCAGCCGTGATAGCGACGACGGTTGGGTCTGCTTCGGCGCACTCCTGAGCTGCTTCGCCAAACGCTTGCGTATAGCTGACTGGACCTGCCGCCTTTGTCATCTCGTTAGATGCAAGGTCGAAGGGGATGACGCCGTGCCACTTGGTCGCATCTTCTTCGGCCACGTCGTAGCCCTTCCCTTTAACAGTGATCGCGTGCACAAAGACCGGGCCGGACAACACTTTAACGTTGCTGAAAATGTCGAGCAGAGTCGGCAAATCATGGCCGTCCACCGGGCCGATGTACTCCCAGCCCATCTCCTCAAAAATCGTTCCCGTCTGAGACGGCGCCAGGTAGTGGGTAATTCCATGCCGCAAACCCGCGGCAACGCGCACGACAGGGTCCGGCATCTTTTCAATAACGCCTTTCGCCGAATGGGCAACGCTCTGAAGGAAGGGCCTCGAGCGAAGCCTCGCCAGATAATTCTTAAGTGCCCCGACATTGGGAGCAATTGACATACGGTTGTCATTCAACACCACGGCGATGTCGGACTGCATCTCGCCTCCGTGATTCAGCGCTTCCCAACTCATTCCGCTGGCAATGGAAGCGTCGCCCGTGATCGCCACGATTCGCTCCTTCGTTCCCAGCGTGTCTCTTGCCACCGCGAAGCCCAGTGCGGCGGAAATGGCGGTTCCCGCGTGGCCCGCGCCAAAGACGTCGAGTGCATGCTCATCCCGCTTTAAGAAACCGCTTAAGCCTTTGTGCTTTCGGAGGGTTGAAAATCGGTCCAGACGCCCAGTCAAAAGTTTATGCGGATACGCCTGATGCCCGGTGTCCCAGACAACCTTGTCTGGAGGAATTGAATAGGTGGCGTAGAGCGCAACGGTGAGCTCAACGGTGCCGAGGTTGGAGCTGAAGTGTCCGCCGGTGCGGCTGACGTTCTCAAGGATAGCTCGGCGCACCTCCGTCGCAAGTTCTTGCAGTTCCTTGACCGAAAGCTTGTGGAGGTCGGTCGGCTGGACGATTTGTGACAGATATTTAAACGCTGGTTCCATAGAAGAGACTCGCGTTGTCTGGGAGCCTACCATCCCATACGATGGAAGGAGCCCCCGCGGTTCGTTTAGTTCAACTTGCGGGACCTTCCGCACGTTCCACGATGGTGGAAACACAATCCAAGCTGGAGCAGTCAACGTGGTACCGGCCGTTAGGGTGGACGGCTCGGAAAACTGGTGTAATATCCATCCTTGAGGGGTACTGGAGACAATTGGCGGTAGAGCCTAAAACCATCCTGCTTGTAGAGGACAATGCGGATGATGAGCAACTGACGCTCCGCGCAATGCGTCAGAGCGACATTCCTAACATCATCCGGGTCGCGCGCGACGGGGCCGAAGCTTTAGATAAGCTTTTTGGCGTCGGCCAAGACTACTTGCCCGACCTTGTCCTTTTGGACCTTAAGCTTCCGAAAGTCAACGGTTTGGAAGTGCTCCAGAAGATCCGTGCGAACGAGAACACGAAGACCCTGCCTGTGGTTATCCTCACTTCGTCAGACGAAGAGCGAGACATCGTCGAAAGCTACGAGCTCGGCGCGAATAGCTACATCCGAAAACCGGTGGACTTTGATCAGTTCATCGATGCGGTTCGGCAACTTGGACTTTACTGGCTGTCGATGAACCGCACCGGCGAGCATGAGCACTAAGCTCCGGATGCGCTTCTTTCCCTGTCCCACAACTCCAACGCATCGGTCGCGCTCATGTGGGTCGGCGGCAGGAGTTCCATAACATCGATCCCTTCCCACATGCCTCGGTCGTGGCCACCCACGCGGGCTTCAAAAAGTGCGTCCAGCGACCCAAGCTTTGCACCACTCGTGATGATTTTCCCATTCAACTCCGTTTGCGCGGCTGAGAGCAAGAATTCACCGGCTAACTTAATCACATCTGGCGCGAGGCTAGGGATCTCTAGTTCGGGCAGCGCCAGTTTGCGGAGACCCAGGGTAAACGCGTGCATGCCGTCTGGCCGGTCCGCCGTGCTGAAAGTAGCAACGTCGAAGACGTTGAGGGACGTGTCCGTTGTGCCCGAACGAACGATATCCTCCGGAAGAAGATAGCGCTGAGATAGGGGGTCCGCAATCGCACCGTCTGTCAGCTCTGCCAAGCGCTTCATCAACATCAGCTGGAAATGCAGGGAGGGATAAACCATTGGGTCGTGCGATTCAAAGGTGGCTTGCGCGATCGTCCAGGTCGCGCGGATTCGGGTGACAATTTCGGGGTCGATCTTGAGGGCAATCTGGCTCTTAACCAATCCTTCCGAGTCAAAACCAGCCTCGTCCGGGCTAAGAACGAGCAGCTTGATGACAGTCTTGCGGTCTTTGCTCGCCAACACGTATGCTCCGTGCTCGAGCGGCTGGTGAAGGAGCTCCTTGGAAGCACCGGCCATCAACGGCGCTCCAAAGCCGACCACCGCGCCGCCGGCCCCCTCCGGGTTAACCAGATCCCAAAGGACGGGCATAACGGGTTTAGTCGACAACACCGAAAGGTAGAAGTGGCGGCTGATGCCGAAGCCAGGCCCCTTGGGCTTACTGAATTGAAACGCTTTCAGCAATCTATCGCCTCGCTTTCGCCTTAGAGACCCGTGGAAGGGGCGCTTCGACCTCGCCCTCGTCGGGGACAACAGAATGCTCCAACAGCCTTCTCCAAAGTCCAGGAACGGGGTAGGTCACCCATGCCCCAACCGATCTTAACCTTGAGCTGACAAAAGGATTGCGCTTACGGCCGCCCGCATCTTGAGCCTGCCAAGCAGGAGCGGCGCCCGACTTGTAGGAAACCATTCCAAGCGGATCGGCGGCTGTGAGCATGGCCGCGGCCTGAGGCTTCAACTTGGCTTGCTCGGGAAGGAGGACCGTTATCGCGTATCGCTTTAGCCTTTGGCCAACACGTTGCGCCCAGGCGGTCACTTCTTCACCCTCGTAGAACGTGATGTAAAGGCTACAGATGCTGAGCGAAAACAGAGGGATGTTCATGCTGTATTCAATGAAGCCGTGCATCATCAGCCCCGCAAACAGCACATATTTCCGAAACGGCTTGTAGAACACTAGGGTAGCCATCGCAAGCTCGGTGGCCAGCGTTCCCCACGTTGTTAGCTTGACCATCGGGAGCTGGTTCACGAAATCTGGCACCCAAAAGCGCTTGAACTCATTGAGCCGCGCCGTGTACCAGGTTGCCGTCCCGTTTTTCCACAATGAGCCGGCCCACTTGTGCCACACCGTGGTGAAGTAGACAAGCGCTAAATTGAACGTTATGAGGCGTTGTGGCCAGAGAGAGACAAGCACGGGGCCGGGCTTGATGTTTCCTTTCCAGAGCCCAATGAGGCGGTCAAGGGAACAGGCTTTGCCACATGGCGCCAGCGCCATGTACATGACAGCGACTCGCTGGAGGGTGTCACCACCGTGGAGGATAATCGAATTTCGATGGTGGATGCTAATGATTCCGAGCGCGAGGACGATAGCGCTCGTGCGGCTCCAAAGGCCGATCGTCATCGTTAGACATGCGATGAGGGTGATCACCCAGAAGGCAAATGTTATCCTCGAGTCAGTAATGTAGGCGAGAAAGTTGAGCCTGGGAAAGGTGAACGGAAGCGTGTGTTGGCCAAAAAACCAGTAGCTTCTGGAAAGAGTGCCCGAGTAGTGATCGACGGCGACCTGAGGGACAAAACCGTGCTCGGTGTACCAGTCGTCGAACTCCGAAAAGGTGATTAGCAGATTAAGAAATGTGGCGATGCCGATGAATATCCGCATCAGTCCGAGAGAGACCGGTGATCCGTAGCCGAACCAGTATTCGTCGAGTTGGCGAAATCCAACTGAGATCTCCCGCCATATGCCGGCCATCCAGTTTTTCAACCGAATATGCCCCCCTCTGCGTCCTTTTTCAACTTCTCAAGGTCAACGGTGTAGGTGTAGTAGCTGTAGTGGTTGTATTCCTTCTGCTGCGGCTTGCCAGGTGGGGCCACGACAAGCCAGTGCCGGGTCAACACAACTTTCACTGGCGGGTTATTTGGCTCGGTGTAGTGATCGAGCGCCATACGTTGCGCGAAGAAGGGCCATAGGAAGCTGTCGGCATCCTGGTTCGCCCTCTCATAGAATTTGCGAAAACGCTCGGTCACGTATTTCTTAGGGATGCTCTCGTCATACATCCTCGGATATCCATATTCCTTCGTTATCCCATTTTGGTAAGTGATGCTCGCCGTCCCGTAAAAATCAATGCTGGCGGGGTTCGGTGAGAACATGTCCCAGTACTGCCAGAAGCCCGTGGAGAGCACGTAGAATTGAAGGGGCGAGGCTTTGACAAACCGGTTGTTGTAAATGAGCGTGCCGTCGCTGATGTTGCGTCCGATGCTGCGAGCAACTCCTGCGACGTGGTTAAGCCTGGTCGACATCTTATCGACGATCGTCGCAGAAGGCTTATCGACAATGGGCGGCGCATCAATCGTCAGCTTTTCGTCCGAATTCGCTGGGATGGGAAGCGTCCAGGACGTGATAGCAAACACGTGGACAAACACAAGCAGCTTTATCCAAAAGGAAACTCCCCTCTTCCTCGGGGCCGTATCTGAAGTCGTTTGATCAGTAGGCATGAGATCGGGCAGGCGCTATTCTATCTGCGCCTGGTTTGCGCACTCTGTCATGAATTCCGACGTCACGAGGCAGCAAAAAGGGCCGAAAATCTTGGTGGATTCCGGCCCTTTTTGAATGCGACTACTCAGCTTGAGCGGCTGCAGGCTCAGGAGCGGGCGCTTCTTGGCGCTCGTAGGATCGCTCTCGATCGCCTCGGAACTCGCCGCGGTCTCGATATCCGCCGCGCTCTCTCGGCCGCTCCGGACCGACTTCAGTTACGACGAACGGCAGGAGGGCCATCTCTCGCGCTTTGCGGATACATCTCGCGATCATGCGCTGTTGCTTGGCCGTATTGCCGGTCTGGCGAGCGGGCAACATCTTGCCACGATCGTTAATAAATCTTCGTAGCACGGCCACATCTTTGTAATCGACGGTGTCGATCTTGTTAGCCGTGAGGTAACTGACCTTGCGACGGCGCTTTGCACGCGGTCGAGGCTCGCCAGATGCGCCTAGCGCATCTTTATCCCGCGGGGTGGAGGAGCCTTGGCGCGAATGCTCTCCATTGGTCTCATTGCCCTGCGGCCT
>JANYLD010000198.1 GCA_025363835.1 Armatimonadota bacterium | reverse complement strand
TGCGCAAGCTTTGCCGGCGAGGAAAGCCTTTGCAGCATCGAGCGAGAGCGAGACGTCGTCCGCTTCCGCTACATCGGCCTCGATCGGCGGGCAAGAAGCTATGAAATCGAAGCGGCTAGGTTCGAGACCGCGCTCATCATGCTGTCAGCTCGGACCGTGGAAGCCAGCCTCGCCTAGCGACGCGCGGAGCTAGTGGGGGCTGTCAGATGACTGGGTCTTGGTAACAAGTCACCCATCTCCCGCAACCCGTAACCTTTGGTCT
This sequence comes from Armatimonadota bacterium, assembly GCA_025363835.1. GTDB lineage: Bacteria > Armatimonadota > Fimbriimonadia > Fimbriimonadales > Fimbriimonadaceae > JANYLD01. The sequence continues at coordinate 2,691 of JANYLD010000198.1, read as the reverse complement.
GTGACCCGTCAACCGTGCTTTGTCATGCGTGACCGTGACCAAAAAGAAAACGGGTCAACGGCGGTTCTCTTTCGAGTTGACGTCCCGTGACTAGACGCCCCGCCGCGACCCATGCTACTTATCGGGTCCGGCCCCCATTTATTACAGGACCTTCTTTGCGCCCTCCAAGCTCGTATCGCACCGGACGACAATGCCCATCCGCGACCCGCGTTCCAAGATCGCACATTCCGATTATTCCGGAACGAGGCAGCCCCACAAAGGGTCAACCGACTAGAGTGCATCGATGCACAAAGATTAAACAGAGGTGTAAGGATGAAATTGACGTCGTTAATCGAGGGTATTGGGTTGGGCGCTGTCGCGATGTTCCTGCTTGACCCCGAACGAGGCGTTCGCAGGCGCGCCATGCTTCGAGACCAAGTGGTTCATCAGGCAACTAGAAAGCGAAGAGCCGTTCAGGTCATGACTCACGATTTTGTCAATCGGACAAAGGGCCTTCGTTACAAAGTCCAGGGGCAACTTCGCCGGGACGAAGTATCCGATCAGACGCTCGCAGAGAGAGCGCGTGCGGAAGTCGGCCACCTGGTCTCCCACAGCGGTTCCATTCAGATCTCCTCCCAAAATGGAATCCTCACCCTTTCCGGCCCCATTCTCATCTCTGAACTGGACGCTTGCCTCCGCGCGATGCAAATGATTCCAGGAGTTAAGGAAGTTCGAAACGACCTCGAAACCTTTACCACCGGTGAACACGTTTCCGGACTGCAAGGCGGAAAGCCAAGGACGGCACTAGGTCGATGGACCCCCGCAACTAGCTTTGTCATGGGTGTCACCGGAGCAATTTGCGTTATCTATGGCAGGTCGCGAAAAGGGGTCGTGGGCGGGGTCTTCCGGGTCGGCGGAATGGGTCTGATCACGAAAGCCTTTCACGACACCGAGCAGCGGTTCGATTCATTGCAATCTTCCAATCTTGTAGGTGGCCTAGGTTCAGGTCCCGCAAGGACAAAGGCATTGCCGATGATGGATGGCGCTGAGCCAGTAACGGAAAAAGGCAGCGCAGGAATGGTCTAAAGCGCAGAAAACCCCAGTAAATTGCCGGGTCTCTGGCTGCTTGTAGATGTTTGAATCATTCAACCGAACTAGTGACCGGCAACAATAGTCATTCTCGTAGTGCCAAACTCTGTGGCACTACGAGGGTTGTGCATCGGTGGCAAAAGAAGTTACAAAACAAAGCGGGGACGAGCGCCCTCCAGTCATGCTCGTGGAAGACAATCTGGATGACGAGCGTCTCGTCGTGCGAGCCTTCCGGAAGGCTGGCATCGACGAATTCATCGTTGCAAGGACTGGTGAAGAAGCCCTGACGACGCTTGAGAACCAGGCAGGTCAGCCCTATCCGTCATTGGTCCTCCTCGATTTAAAGCTGCCTAAAGTTAACGGCCTCGAAGTCCTGCGATCGATGAGAGCGAACGAGGAGACGCGCTTGGTACCTGTGGTCGTCTTCACGTCTTCCGATGAGGAAGGAGACATTCTTCAGAGCTACGAGTTGGGCGCCAACAGCTATATTCGCAAGCCGGTCGATTATGAAAGCTTCATGGAAGCAGTTCAAGCCGTCATCAGCTATTGGCTTGGGTTGAACCATGCGGCGCAATCCGTAAGCAACATGGCGGCCCTGTAGAATTCAAGCGTCGCCAAAGCCTAGAGCCTAGAGCCTAGAGCCCAACGCTCAGCGCCCAATCGGCCACAATGGATTAATGTCTTTGATCCGCCCGAATGTGCTGCGGATGCGCCCGTATTCCCCCGGCAAGCCGATTGAAGAAGTCCGCCGCGAGCTTGGCCTAGATCGCATCATCAAGCTGGCGAGTAACGAAAACCCGTGGGGCCCTTCGCCGCTCGCCGTAGAGGCTGTCCATGGCGCTGTCCAAGAGGCAAATCTATATCCGGACGGTGCGGCTTACACGCTCCGCAAAGCTCTTGCTGACCACCACGGTGTTCCCATGAACCAGATCGTGGTTGGGGATGGAAGCGATGAACTCATCCACATTATCGGCCTGTGTCTCTTAGGATCGCCCGATGACGAAGTAGTGATGGGAGTGCCCTCCTTTGTTCAATACGCGACGGCCGCGCATCTAGCCCCGAGCAAGTTGATCCAGGTTCCCCTCGATCCGGATGAGCGTCACGACTTGCCTGCGATGTCACGAGCCTGCAACGACAAAACGAAGATCGTCTTCATCGCGAACCCAAATAATCCGACGGGAACCTGCATCACCCGGACTGAGTTGGAAAGCTTCCTGAACGGACTTCCCGCTCAAGTCACGGTCGTGCTGGATGAGGCCTACTACGAGTTTGCCCACGCATATGCGCCGGACTACGCTTCGTCACAAGATTTTCTCGGCACAGGAAATGTTGTCGGGCTTCGAACGTTCAGCAAGGCTTACGGTCTGGCCGGCCTACGAGTCGGCTACGGCTTCTGCCCTGGATGGCTCGCTGACGGAGTGGAGAGGATTCGAGCGCCATTCAACGTCAACAGCCTCGCCCAAGCGGCGGGGGCTGCCGCCTTAAACGACACGGCACATCTCAAAAAGACAATTGAGGGCACCAGACTTGGCCTTGACCGGCTAACGGCCGTGTTTCAGAGGGTAGGCGCGAAAGTCACCCCAAGCTACGCCAATTTCATATGGGCCGACCTCGGCCAACCTG
>JANYLD010000163.1 GCA_025363835.1 Armatimonadota bacterium | reverse complement strand
GATCTCGTCGATAAAGATGACGACCTGGCCAGTCAAACGGGCGAGCGCCACATCGTGCAGCACCCCGAAGAACCGCTGCATCGGGCTCACGTGTCCTTCAGCCTTCCAGTACTCCATGAACTCGCTTCGCAGATTCAAAGCACGGCCAATCTCGATTGCCAAACCGGCATACCACTGTTGGGGGGTTACGTTTTTACCGCCGATTTTGGTGATGTCGACGAAGGCGCATTTGATTCCCTGCGCCTCAAGTCGCGACATCGTTCGCACACAAAGCGACGACTTGCCCATTTGGCGCGAATTGAGAACGTAACAGAAGCGGCCCTTCAGAAGAGCGTCGAGCAACGCCGTGTCTGCGGCGCGCTCTATGTAACTGTGCGATTGCAAAGGGAGCGTTCCGCCGGCGATGAAGAAATCCTGAGAACCGGGGGGCTGGGCGGTAAGACTCATTCAGCTTGACCTATGGTACAACAAACCTTCGCCTAGTTGGAACGTGGGCCTAGCCGGTCTCAGAACGCCCAACCGCCCAAAAACACCTATGGCCAATGGCCGCTTGATCGTCCAACGCAACTCCGAAGCCGACCTCAAAATGCGCGACCTCCTGGTTCGGATCGATGAGGCGCCCGCGTTCAATCTAAACTATGGGCAGAGCAGAGAACTCGACCTCGAGGCAGGAGAGCACACCCTTCTGGCCACGAACCGGCTCTATTCCCAGACCGAGGCTTTCGAGATCAAGGAAGGAGATACGGCCACGTTCGAAGTCGCCAACGTGACTACCGGCTGCCTGGCCGTGATCCTGATGAGCGTCGGGATGAGTCTCTACCGAGTCACCGTCAAGCGTCTCAACTAGTGAGCTGACGCTATCACGAGCGGCTTACGCTGCTCTTCCTTTCGCTTGCGCTGGGCTGCTCGGTCCCGGGCCTGTTGAGCCTCGAATTCGTCCACAACCTTTCCCATCCTCCGCCGCAACTTTCTCCATGGCCGTGAAAGACCACGCCGCATGCTAGTCAGTTCGTCGAGCGCCTTGCCCTGCCGGTCGGCGTAGAGCTCGGCGAGGTCCTTGACCAACTCTCGGGTCTGTTCATCCGGCCGCTCAGACTCAAGAATTTCTTGCATGGCGTCCCGGGCCAATGAAGCGTCCACGTAGGCGCCAAGCTGGTTTTGCAAGGATTTGAGCCGACGCACCACCCAGCGAGATGGCTTGCCATAGAAGGCCGAGAAAAACTCCAACGTGTATCGAAACCTCTTGGCTCGTTTGCGAAGGTCATGAAGCTCCGCTTTAGTCGTGTCCACGTTTGCTTTTCGGACCCGCTTCCACACCTTGTCATGCTCGTCTGAAATGAGACGCGGGGCAACTGAGATCGCAGGCCTCTGGGCAGCTTTGCTTAAACTGGAGGCGGAAACCTGGCTTATCTCATCCAAGGCGCCAATAAGCTCGGTGTACCGCTCTGAAGTGAGAGTCGCGCTGAGAATCTCCCATGCAGCAAGCCTCTTGTCTTTAAGCTCGCCGAGGAGGGATCTGCGCGCATGCGAGTCTGGGCAGGTCTCCAAAAGCCCGGCCATCAGGACATCAACATCCCGAACATTGCCTAAAGCATGAAACGCCCAACGCAGCTCGGCATCAACCTGCACCACATGCTTAGGAAGATAGTCGCCAAAGCAATGCAAAGCCGCCCGCATCCGCCTCGCCGCAACCCTTGTCTGGTGGACCGCTTCGGGGTCCTGGGTGCTGAGCACCTCGTGTCCGAGAGCAGCAAACCGATTGCCCTCATGCTTGAGCGCCGCAAAAGCCGCCGCACCGACCGAGATCGAGTCGTGTATCAATTCCTGACCCAGAGTAACCACTGCAGACACTTATTGCAAGGACACTTCTTGGACTCGCAGAGATTCCGAGTAATTGTTAAGCGTTCGTAAATCGTTTGTCGTCGTAAATCGTAAATCGTAAGTCGTAAATCGCCGGATAACCCTCTCTGTTAATCTCTGTGTAACTCCGTGCCTCTGTGTTTTACAAATCCCTGGGTAGAACAGATTCACACTCAGAAGGACTTCCCATCCGGCCATTTACCACTTACCCCTTACCATTTACCGGCCTCCATATGCCAACCTCTGAAACAAGGATGCAAACAAGATCTATCGGCTCCCTTCAAGTCTCCGTCGTCGGCTTAGGCTGCAACAACTTCGGCGGGCGCTTGGATGAAGGCCGGACCAAGGAAGTGGTTGATGCCGCCATCGACGCCGGGATCAACTTCTTCGACACCGCCGATATCTACGGAGGCACGAAGAGCGAGGTCTACCTTGGCAGCGCCCTCGGGGCGCGCCGCAAGAACATCCTCCTCGCCACCAAATTCGGCATGAAGGTAGACGAGACCCGAAACGGCGGCAAACCCGAGTACGTAAAGCAAGCCTGCCACGACAGCCTGGTCCGCCTCGGCACCGACCACATCGATCTCTACCAATTCCACACCCCGGACGAGACAGTGCCCATCGCCGACACTCTTGGCGCCATGCAAGAGTTGGTCAAAGAAGGCAAGGTGCGAGAGATCGGTTGCTCGAACTTCTCGCCCGAGCAACTGCAAGAAGCAGAACGAGCCGCAGGCTCCGGTCCGCGCTTTGTAAGCGTCCAAAACGAATACAGCCTCCTCCACCGCGACCCCGAAAAGGGCGTCCTCGCCGCCTGCGACTCCCTCGGCCTAGCCTTCATCCCCTACTTCCCCCTCTTCAGCGGCCTCCTCACTGGTAAATACCGCGTTGGACAGGCGCTCCCGGAAGGGACACGGATCCAGGAAGGATCGCCACGCCTCGAAGGCAAGAACCTCGAGATGGTGGAGAAGCTTTTCGCTTTTGCTGAATCCCACGGCCACAAGTTGGTAGAGCTAGCCTTCTCCTACCTCCTGATGCGCTCCGAGGTCGCCTCCGTCATCGCCGGCGCCACCTCCGCCGAGCAAATCCGCACCAACGCAATGGCACCCAATTGGAACCTGACGGACATTGAGATGCAGGAACTGGGCGTCTTGCTTGGACCGGCATGAAGAGCATATCGTAATTAAATTGTCTGGTCCTTTTTCGGAACAAAAGTTTGGATATTCTTGTCGCAGTTTTATTGTCTTGCTGGTTTAATTGCTTGTGAGGGAGATATGAAGATTTGTCAACTTGGATTTGCCGTTCTGGGCACACTTGTCGTGATCGGAGCAAATGCTGCCATCGGGCATGAGCCGTCCGGAACTACCGGCGGCGGAGTACAGGTTCCAAGTACCTCAGGCGGTGGATCTGGAACCGGCCCGACGGCAGAATACTTTGACAACTCGGATTGGACTCAGCACAAGGTGACGGAGAACGAACCTGTTGCTCAATCAGGACCGCCTCCAGGAATCGTTCTTCCATTGAGTAACGCAAATACCACCGGGAACGGCTACAGCGTGACCTGGTCGGGCAAACTTCAGGCTCAGGCCACGGGAACCCACACATTCAACATTGCTTACTCCAGCAATGGAACGGGTCCGATAAACGGATGGATCGCGGTGGTTGGAAACAACGGGGTGCAAGGAACCGCGTCAATACTGCAACGGCCGATCACCTCATCGAGCCCGTCAGCACCACTCTAACTGTGGGAACTCAATACAAGATTATCATCAAGCTGCAGTCCTGGAACACGGGGACCCAGCAGACTCTAACACCATCTTGGAGCTGTCACGGTACGGACGCGAACGGAGATCCTATCACGATAAGCAGAAATGTGCCCACCGCCGATCTGTACCCAGCAATAGCAGCACCCGTGGCGCCAGTCGATAATTACGTGGTGACGACGGGCGACCAAAGGAACACCATTTATTACACGGTCCCGGCGAATGCGGCATTCGGATTTTATGTCTATTCCTCTCTTTCTCCTGGCGCCGAGAACTACAACTTGCCGATCAGCCCCGCCGTGGACCCGCCAGGTGGCGGACAGACGGGGACGATGTCTTTTGCAGACACGGGCGAGCCTAACGGCGTCAATCGTTACTATACGGTCAAGCTTACATATATCAACAGTGTGACGGGCCAATTAACAATGAGCTCTCCATCTGCGGAAGATTTCGATGCTCCCGACCCCACGGGAATTCCGTGGGACTCGGGGAATGTTTCGGCGGTCTTGAGTGCCATACGGGCGGACTATGCAGCAGATCCAGACAATCCGACAATCGGCACATTGCGGGTCTCCGGGCCGGACGGTAAAATCTTTCAGGATGGTAACGGGAGCGTGCAACCGGCGGATGGGTCGTATGATCCAAGCTCGAATTCTATTACGCTCGCGAGTGGCGAGAACATACCCGCGCCTCCGATAACAGATCCGAGCACAGTGAGCCCGCCACCGATAACGACTCCAGTCGGCCTCGAATTCGACGGCAAAATTGGGGATCATGGAGGCATTTATCGTCGAGTCAGAACGGTATTGGATGCCGAAGGAGTAAGCGGGCAATATACGGTTCCAGTCGCGAGCAACGTGAGTTCGGATTCAAGGGATGGAGTATTCATTTATATAGGTCATAGTGGAGCTAGCGAGGTCGATGCAGGCCTAATGTGGAGTGCAGCTTTCAAGACTTGGGAACCATATATTCACGGTCGGGGACCACAACTTGGCGTTGGCGGATATCAGTTCAAGCCAAATGAGGTACTGACGCTCAAGTATTATCCTCGTTCGCGTCGCGCAAGTCTGTCCCGTCACGGCTCTATTTCGCTCCTCTTGGTCAATGGCCTCGATAGCTCAACAGGGCATTCAGTAGATAGAGCTGTCGGGGTTACGACTCAGGTCGTTCCAGGTGAATTAGTTAGGGCAAAGCGGCTGTGCTCAATCGCGCAGGGCCACCTACTTCAAAACGAGCTGTTCGAAAGTCGCCAGTCATACATTCTCAACCTTGCCTGGCACAATGGCTCCGTTCTGGACTCAAGTGGAACGTGGGTTCCCTGGGATGAACTCAATATCTTAACAGGTAATCCGCTCACCAACGAGAACGGAGCGTTTCTTTATCCTACCGGCAACCACGTTGTATTTAATCAAACATCTCCATTTACAGATGAGACGTCCATTAGCCTAGACCCCCGATGGAACTATAATGATTCTTGCAGTCCTAGCCCTTATATCCATGGCTCGCATTGGGAGAGCGGGCCATGGATTACCGCTTCTTGTCGCGTACGCGACGGAAGATCTGGACGTTAATTACTCTGCAGACGGAGGAATCTATCGTCTCGAGATCGAAGGGGCCAGCAAAGTCACCATAGTCGCCGAGTATCGCAAAGGCGCGGCATTTGGAGGCGCCATTAGAGAACCGAGGTTTGGTGCGGACGGGCAAAGCATATTCTTTCTAGCGGATAGCGCCCCGCAATTCATTGGCCAGCGAGCTACAACTGTTGGTGCGGCACCGTTTGAATTCGCCGATCTCAGGATTTGGAGCGTGCGGCCAGATACCGGGCGTCTGCGATGCGTTACGGGAGCAAGGGGGGAGTCTGACTGGGAGCCCCCCGTAAGCCTGAGCGATGGTATCTTCGCAACAGTCCGTTCTCCGTCTGGGTCAATAGACGCGCCACCACCCCAGGAACTGTGGGCATTCCACATTGCAAAAAACGGGAAAGGAATCACACGCCAGAAAATTGTGGCAAAGGCTCCGGCTTTCTTCGAACTGCAGAGGTCTCCTTATAACAACAAGGAGGTTGTCTTCGCGGTTGCTGCCGGTGTGATGACCTTCAATCTGGATAGCGGTAAGAAGCGCCTTATCTACGAAAACGCACAAAGGGCCTTCGGCCACATTGCGTTCTCACCGGGCGGCCGGTATATGTACGTCGTAACTGCGGACCCTGCAGGCGGCACGAACCAGTCCGTCATGATCTATGACTGCACGACACGCTCGACCTCAGCAACATTCCCCCATCCTACGTCCGACAACGACGAAGCGCAATGGAGCGAAACGCTTGGGGGCTTTGTGACGTGTTTCTCGTCCTACAAGGATAAGGAAAGTCAGTTGGTGGTCTTAAGGACGAACGGCCACGAGAGTAAATTAATGACTATTCAAGGTCAGGTCGACGTCGCTCTCACGAGAGATCCCGGGACGTATGTTATCCTTCATCGCCTCACACAAAACCCCTCCGGTCGCCCTGGACCCGACGACGTTTTTGCTTATGATCCAAGGTCGATGCAACTTACTCTGCTCGCTCACAGCGCTCATGACATCCACGGCTTGGATGTCGTCCAAGCAAGGAACGCCAATCAAAACTTACTAGGAAAATTGCGCTAGTGCCGCGTTCAAATATGGCCGCCCGCTTCTTTTGTAGACCGACCGAAGCTTCTCGACATCAAAAGCCGACCCGCCGGAATTCGAGACTGACATCTGACCCTCGCACTTCAAGCAAAGCGTACTCAACCCACGGATCAGCCTTGTTAACCCCCGGTTCCTGATCGCGCCGCAAGGCGTGGCCAACGCTGCCCGGATTGAAGCAGAAGGTGCGGCCGATCTGGCGGATGTATTGCAAGTGGACGTGGCCGCCCGCAAAGAAGCGCTTGCCGAAGGGCTCAAAGACGCGACTAAACTCCTCGTCAGGCATCGTCGGCAGGAGGACCTCGTCAAAGTCAGTCGGCGAGCCGTGGAAACAAAGAAGCTCCTGCCCGTTGCCAAGCTCAAGTGTGACAGTCGGCTGAAACGATGCGATATAGGCTCGATCTTCCTCCGACAGTCGGCTCAAAGACCAGTCGCGGACGTCATTCAACTGCCGCCGCCTGTTTTCATCCGTTATTTCATGCCCCGTCTCAACGCCAGACAGCAACCAAGCATCCGCGTTGCCCATCACCGCCGGCCAGCCTCGATCTTGTAGGGTCTTCACAACTTCCGCAGGCTGCGGGCCCCCCTGAATGGCGTCGCCAAGGTTCACCACCGAATCCGGCTTGGTGACCTCAAAATCCCTCAGAACCGCATCCAACGCAACCGCATTGCCGTGAATGTCCGAAATGACTGCCGCTCGCATCGCTTTTAACTCTTCCCTGCCTCACTGATGCCACGATATTCAGCCTTCGTCGCGTGAACAGTCGCCTCTGCGGACTCCAGTCGTGGCGAAGACGCTCTCAATTTGATCTCGCCGGGCTTCGTCCCGCCTTGCACGATGATCTGGGCCAGGCCGTGAAACACGCTCCGGTGCCACGCCTCGGCCGACTGCGAATATCTAACAGCCACGCCGCCGCCCAACCCGCCAGGTCCGCCGTTGTTTTGTACGACAACTACCACCTTGTTAGATCCTTCATGCACGAACGGACGGATGTCGAAGGCGTAAGCCGTGTCCCAATCCGTCGTCTCGCCAACCTTCTTTCCGTTCACGTAGACCCAGCCGAAGTCGTCAACCTGTCCGATCGACAGGGTCAGCTTATTCTTCAGCATCTCCTTTGTCACGTCCACACTAGCCCGATAGGCGGCAAAGGTGTTTTCGGCCAGGCCGCTCGCTCTGCCGGAAACGTCGACCGATTTGGCGTCCGGCCATTCGCTCGCAAGAGCGGCCGAATCGTCTGCCTTCATGACTGGCTTCACCACCCAGCCAGTCAGTGGAGTCGTGCTGACGTTGGCCACAAACTTGTCCTTCTCATGGCTGCTCGGATCACCGTTCCCGAGGCCCAGGATCGTCCCCCCATCGATGGAGAACTGAACGTCATTCGAAGCATTCGGCACCACGCGCCCGTTCGCGTCGACCACCGATACGGTTACAACGGAAACATCCTCACCGTCCGCGCTAATCGATGTCCGATCCGGGCTCAAAACGACGCGCGAAGGAGCGCCTGCCGTCTCGACCCTCTCGGTCTTGACCAACTTTCCACCCCGATAACCTCGAGCCTCCAAAGTCCCCGGCTCATACGGAACAGACCACTCCAGATGCCCGTTCACCGGCATCGACTTCCGGCCCAAACTTTTCCCATTCAGCAGCAACTCAACCTCGTCCTGGTTCGAGTAGCACCAAACGTCGATCGGCTGCCCTTCCTTGCCGGCCCAATTCCAATGCGGCAAAAGATGCAGCACGTCTTGTCCGCTCCACCAGGCTTGGTAGTAATAGAAGTTGTCCTTCGGGAACCCGCACGTGTCCATGATCCCAAGCACGGCCAGCCGTAAGGCGTAGGCTCGCCTCGGTAATCAAAACCCGTCCACACAAACGCGCCCGCCAAATAAGGACGTAGTGCGTAGTAAGTCCACCACTCTTCCGCCGTCGCGCCCCATCCGGGCTTCTCCGTGTCGTACGCGCTCATATAGCCCTTAGCAGGGGCGTTCGCATACTCGCCTCGAGTCGACAAAGTGCTCGCCTCTTCGCTCCCCATGATCGGTTGCGAAGGGTGTTCCGCATGATAGGGATCGGGCCTGCCGATGGTGATGTAGTTGAAGCCGCGCACGTCGACCATCGGGTTCACTCCGTCATAGCTGGCTCCGTTGTTACCCGCGTAGGTTGTCGGCCGGGTTGGGTCCAGGGTGTGCGCCAGCCGCACCATCGTCAGCGCGATTCGTCGGCCACGGTCCGTGTCTTGCTCAAACTCCTCATTGCCGATCGACCAAAGGATCACGGAAGGGTGGTTCCGATCTCGCCGAATCTGCCCCTCAAACTCCTTGCGAATCTCCTGTGAACTGTCCAGCAGCCGGTTCTCATCCATCACCAGCATCCCAAGCCGGTCGCACGCATCGAGGAGTTCGGGCGTCGGCGGATTGTGTGAAGTCCGGTACGCGTTGCAGCCCATCTCCTTCAGCCTCTCGATCCGGTAGTACTGCAACCGATCCGGCAACGCGGCGCCAACCCCTGCATGGTCCTGATGGTTGCAAGTCCCTTTGATCTCCACCCGTTTCCCGTTCAGGAAGAAGCCTTTGTCGGGGTCGAAGTGGATGG
>JANYLD010000151.1 GCA_025363835.1 Armatimonadota bacterium | reverse complement strand
CGCAGGACACGCCGAGCTTGGCCGCTTGGAGGATGGCATTCTGCTCCGCATGCAGGGTTCTGATGCAGTGGCCGGACCTCATGCAGCCTTGGGGCCAATCATGCTCGGGCCCGCCGACGGGGCAGTGGGGAAGGCCCCTTGGCGCTCCGTTGTAGCCAGTGCACAGAATTTGTCGGTCGCGGACGATCAATGCGCCAACAAAGCGACGCGGGCAGGTCGCGCGCGTTTTGACGAGCTGCGCGATCTGCATAAAGTACACGTCCCAGTCGGGCCGTTCGTGCATGGGTTTGATTATGCCGGACCAGGCAACAATAGCAGGCTAGGCCTAAAAGCTGAACCAATCGCAACAATGGGCGCGTCTACCTGACGAAGGAGCGACGCCACGGGAACTGTGACGTCGAAGCTTAGTGTTCAATACACTAGAGGCAACTGGACTGCCGCCGGCATCCTACTGGGAAATTAGTAAAACGTTCCAGTTAGGTATTTGCACGTAACGAAGACCGCCCTCTCACGTCCGATACAAATGTATACGGGTTTGAAACCCCCAAAATGAGGACCCGATTTGAGGTCCCATCAGGGGAACTAACCCCACAATTCGTTGGTCTTTTTATATGTCCGCAATGCTGCGGCCGCGTTCGAATGGGTGTCTCTTGGAAGACACCACAGACAAATGTCTACACCAGCTTTTCAATTAAACGATACGGATCAGGTTCGCTTTAACGATCTGATGGCCGAAAGCTACAAGAAGGTCTATAACATGGCCTTCCGGCTGAGCGGCAACCGCAACGATGCCGAGGACCTCACTCAGGAGGCGTTTTACCGCGCTTACCGAAGCTTCGGCGACTATGAGGGCGACCGTCCGTTCGAGAACTGGATCTTCCGCATCGTCACACGCCTATTTTTGGACCTGCTGCGAAACAGACGGCGCCGCGTGAAGACCGTCTCCTACGATAACCCGCTTCAGCGCGAAGGCGGAGACGAAAACCTGTATTTCGAAGTACCCGAGGACGGCCTGAACCCTGAACAGGAAATGCTCAGTGGTATGTTCAGCGAGGACCTCCAAAAAGTTCTGAACTCCCTCAGCGCTGAGCAGCGGACACTCGTTACGCTCGCCGACATCGAAGGCGTCCCCTATAAGGACATAGCCGACATGCTCGACAAGCCCGTCGGCACCATCCGCTCCCGCCTCCACCGCACCCACAAACTCATCCGCGCCCGCCTTGAGCAAATGAAGAGGGAACAACAAGGCGGCTTCCAAGCCGCCCGTAACAAAAGGGCCAACTTCGCGCTAGGTTAATTCGACCCATTTGGGAACGATTTGGGAGTGCGAGCAAGCTCTCGCACTCCCAAATCGTTCAGGCTTCCGCTGCCCTTTCCATCCGCTCTGGCGCCGAGACGCCAAGCAAATCCAACGCTGACTTCAATCCTAGCTGCGCCGCCTTGGCCAGCGCCAACCGAGCCTGGGTCAACTCGGGTTGGTCCGGCTGGATCACCCGGCAGACGTCGTAGAAGTGGTGGAAAGTCCGCGCCAGTTCTACCGCGTAGGTGGCGATCCTGTGGACGCCGAAGTCGGTAGCCACTCGCAGCACCTCTTCCGGGAGATCGAGGATCTTTTTGATGAGGGTGAGCTCGCGGGGGTGGACTAGGAGAGCGGTATTGGGTGTTGGGTATTGGGTATTGGGCTCGGAAACTTCATTCCCAATACCCAATACCGAATACCCAAAACCGGCTTCCTGAGCCTTGCGCAGGACGCCCGAAATCCGCGCGTGGGCGTACTGGACGTAGAAGACTGGGTTCTCGTCGCTTTGCTTGGTCGCGAGGTCGATGTCGAAGTCCATGTGCGTGTCGGATGAGCGCATCAGATAGAAGAACCGGGCCACGTCCGACCCAATCCGCTCCTGGTCTTCCTTCGAAGCGCTCGGAGCAACGGCTGCGCCCAACTCAGAAATCAAATCCCGAAGCTCGTAGATGTTCCCATCCCGCTTCTTCATCGGCGCCACCTGTCCATCCCTGACAAATCGCACGAGCTGGAAGATCACGATCTGGAAGTCTTTTCCCGGCTCCCGCCCCAGAGCCCGGCAGGCCGCATACATCCGCCCGATGTACCCATGGTGGTCCGGCCCGAGCACCAGGTAGCACTTGTCATACCTCCGGTCAAACTTGTCCTTCAGATAAGCGATGTCCGCCGTGATATAAGTCGGCCGCCCGTCCGCCCGCACCAAAACCCGGTCCTTGTCGTCGCCTAGCTCCGAAGACC